>CAXTSK010000086.1:2493-11345 GCA_964246655.1 uncultured Pyrinomonadaceae bacterium | reverse complement strand
CATATGCTGAGCCGCGGGTTCAGACCCACCAGCACCGGCTGGTGTTACTGACCCGGCTTACATCAAAGGAACGTATCGAGCATGGACGACGGACAGATATCCAGACGCGACTATTTGAAGCTGCTCGGCGCGGGCGCGGCGGTGACAACGCTGCCTTTAATCGAGGCGCGCGCGCAGTCGAACCCGCCGCCCGTCCCGCAGGAGAGCGCGGAAGTTAAGGCCGACCGCGAGCGGCGCATGCGCTGGTGGCACGAGGCCAAGTTCGGCATGTTCATCCACTGGGGTCTCTACTCCGTCCTCGGCCGCCACGAGTGGGTGCAGGAGATGGAGGGCATCCCCGCGACCGAGTACGCGCAACTCGCGAAGGAGTTCCGGCCGCGGCCCAACGCCGCGCGCGAGTGGGCGCAGCTCGCCAAGCGCGCCGGGCAGCGCTACATGATCATGACGACCAAGCACCACGAGGGCTTCTGCCTCTTCGACACGAAGACGACAGACTTCTGCGCGCCGAAGCAGGGGCCGGGCCGCGACCTCGTGCGCGAGTACGTCGAGGCGGCGCGCGCCGAAGGGCTGCGCGTCGGCTTCTATTATTCGTTGATGGACTGGCACCACCCGGACGGCGCGCGCTGCGCCACGGACGAGGCCGCGCGCCGCCGCTTCGTCGATTACATTCACACGCACCTGCGCGAGCTTCTGACGAACTACGGCAAGGTGGACGTGCTCTGGTACGACGTGTCGTGGCCCTTGGACGCGAAGGGCTGGGAGTCGGAGCGGATGAACGAGATGGTCTTCAAGCTTCAGCCCGACATCGTCGTCAACAATCGCAACAAGCTCGCCGGAGACTTCTCGACGCCCGAGCAGCAGATCACGGCGACGGAGGTCGGGCGCGCGTGGGAGTCTTGCATGACGATGAACGACAGTTGGGGCTACCACCGCGCCGACGACGGCTGGAAGGCGCCGAAGCAGATCATCCGCAACCTCATCACCTGCGCGCACGACGGCGGCAACTACCTGCTCAACATCGGGCCGAAGCCGGACGGCACGGTGCCTTTGGAGTCGGCCGCTATCCTCGACGCGGTCGGGCGCTGGACGGCGCGCAACGGCGAGTCGGTCTTCGTCAACAGCCAACGCTGCCAGCCGCGCCGCTCGCGCAACGGCAGCTTCTCGCGCCGCGGCAACACGCTCTACTTCCACGTCCACTACTGGCCGGGCGGCGACGACCTCGCCTTCGCGGGATTGCAGACGAAGGTCAAGTCGGCGCGGCTGTTGGCGTCGGGCCGCCCCGTTCGCTTCGAGCAGGACGAGTACCGCGTCCGCTTCCGCGGTCTCCCCGTGCGCGCGCCCGACACGCCCGTCACGACCATCGCGCTCGAATGCGAGTCCGAGCCCCGTCAGGACGAGCTGTTCGTCCGCAGGCGGGAACGAGGGTCGGTATAGCGGATTGGCCTGTGATGCTTGAGTCACAAATGAGAGGCGTTGGACACAGAGGCACAGAGACGCAGAGACACAGCTTGGTGTCTTTAGCTCAACCAGCCGTGTCTCTGTGCCTCTGTGTCTCTGTGTTGAAATGCCTCCGCTAGCTGCTCAACGCGGGCCGCCGGGTTGACTTGAGCAAGAGGGATGTCGGAAAACTCTGAAGCAGAGGGAGGCTTGAACACGAAGACTGTCGAACGCGGGGACGGTTGCACGCGCCGGGATTTTCTCTCGGCGGCGGCGGTCGCCGTCCCTCTGTTCGCCTTCAGCGTGCGTGGCTTCGACGTGGCCGCCTTCGACCGCGCGCGCGTGCTGAAGGCGGCGCGGCGATACCTGTCCGAGCGGCCCGTCACGGTCACGGCCACGCGTAGCACGCGCAGCGCGGGCGGCCCGCACGACTTCTTCTCCGAGGGCGACTACTGGTGGCCCGACCCGCAGAACCCGGGCGGCCCTTACGTCCAGCGCGACGGCATGACCAACCCCGACAACTTCGTCGGGCATCGCCGCGCTCTGATGCGCCTGAGCGTGCAGTCGGCCGCGCTCGCCGCCGCGTGGAAGCTGACGAAAGAGGAGCGCTACGCGCGACACGCCGCCGTGCACCTGCGCGCGTGGTTCATCGACCCGGCGACCTTGATGAGTCCGCACCTCGAATACGCGCAGGCGATTCAGGGCCGCACGAAGGGGCGCGGGGTCGGCGTCATCGACACCATCCACCTCGTCGAGGTCGCGCGCGCCGTCGAAGTGCTGGAAGGCGCGCGCGCGCTCACGCCCGCCGAACTGGCCGGCGTCAAGCAGTGGTTCGCGGACTATCTTCGCTGGATGACGACCAGCAGGAACGGCGTCGAAGAGCGCGAGGCGAAGAACAACCACGGCACCTGCTGGGTGATGCAGGCCGCGGCCTTCGCACACTTAACAAAGAATCAGGAGTTGCTCGACTACTGCCGCGAACGCTTCAAGTCCGTCCTCGTGCCGAACCAGTTGGCGGCGGACGGCAGCTTCCCGCAGGAGCTTCGGCGGACGAAGCCGTACGGCTACTCGCTCTTCAACCTCGAAGCGTTGGCGGCCATCTGCCGGGTAATCTCGACGCCGTCGGACGACCTCTGGAAGTTCGAGCTGCCGGATGGGCGCGGGATGCGGAAGGCGTTGGAGTACATGGCCCCCTACATCCGCGACAAGAAGAGCTGGCCGCTCAAGCCCGACGTGATGTACGACGCCGAGTGGCCGATGCGGCAGTCGAGCCTCCTGTTCGGCGGGCTTGCGCTGGGCCGCCCCGACTACGTCGAACTCTGGAAGCGCCTCCCGGCCGACTCGGACGTTGAGGAGGTCGTCAGGAACTTCTTCATCCGCCAGCCGGTGCTGTGGGTGGGGGATTAGTAGGCAGTAGGCAGATGGCAGTAGGCAGCTAAGACATTGAAAGTTGAAAGCTAAAGAGGGCAGATACAAGGTGGCGAGGGCTTAACTGCCTACTGCCATCTGCCTCCTGCCTACTCTCTTATGTCCATCACGATCACAGCCATTAAGGTGCTCGACATCCGCTTCCCGACCTCGCGCGCGCTCGACGGGTCGGACGCGATGAACCCCGACCCGGACTACTCGGCGGCGTACGTCGTGCTGAGCACGGACTCGTCCGAGGGGCTCGAAGGGCATGGGCTGACCTTCACCATCGGGCGCGGCAACGACCTGTGCTGCGCCGCGGCGGAGGCCATCGGCTCTCAGCTCTGCGGGCGGACGCTGGAGTCTCTGACGGACGACATGGGGGCGTTCTGGGATTTGATGACGGGCGACAGCCAGTACCGCTGGCTCGGGCCGGAGAAGGGCGTCGTACACCTCGCGGCGGCGGCGGTCGTCAACGCCGTGTGGGACTTGTACGCGAAGGCGGAGGGGAAGCCTTTGTGGAAGCTGCTCGCGGACATGACGCCGGAGCAGTTGGTCGCGTGCGTGCCCTTCCGCTATATCACCGACGCGCTCACGCCCGAAGGGGCGCTCGAAATCCTTCGACGTTTAGAGCCGACGAAGGCCGCGCGCGCGGCGCAGATACGCGAGAGCGGCTACCCGGCCTACACGACCTCCGCCGGCTGGCTCGGCTACACGGACGAGAAGATCAGGTGGCTGCTGCGCGAAGCAATGGACGACGGCTGGACGCACTTCAAGATGAAGGTCGGCCGCAGCCTGGAAGAGGACGTGCGCCGCGCCGCGCTCATCCGCGAGGAGATCGGCTGGGAGCGCACGCTCATGTTGGACGCCAATCAGGTCTGGGACGTGGGGCAGGCGGTCGAATGGATGCGCGAGCTGTCAAAGTTCAAGCCGCTCTGGATCGAAGAGCCGACGAGCCCCGACGATGTGCTCGGGCACGCGGCCATCGCGTGCGCCGTCGCGCCCGTCCGCGTCGCCACGGGCGAGCACTGCCACAACCGCGTGATGTTCAAGCAGCTCTTACAGGCGGGCGCGCTCGGCTTTTGCCAGATCGACAGTTGCCGTCTGGGCGGCGTCAACGAAGTGCTCGCCGTCCTTCTCATGGCGGCGAAGTTCGGCGTGCCCGTCTGCCCGCACGCGGGCGGCGTCGGCCTGTGCGAGTACGTGCAGCATCTCTCCGTCTTTGATTACGTTGCCGTCAGCGGCTCGCTCGAAGAGAGACGGGTCGAGTTCGTAGACCACCTGCACGAACATTTCATCAACCCGGTTCGCATCAGCCGCGGTCACTACACGGTGCCCGACGCGCCCGGCTACAGCATCGAGATGAAGCCCGAATCGCTCAGGCGCTACGTCTTCCCCGACGGCGCGGCCTGGGCGTTCGGCGCGGCGGGAGGAGCAGGCAATGAATAAAGAGGTAACGGTCGCGCTCGTCACCGGCCCGGCTTACGACCCGCTCTACGAGCGCCTGCAAGGGTTCGCCGAGGCGACCGGCGTCAAGGTCTCGGTCGGCTTCGGCGGCGACCACCCGTCGCTCAACCGGCATCTGGCCTCACTCGACGAAGTGCCGTACGACCTCGTCTCGACGCACACGAAGTACGCGCCCTCGCAGCTCGACTTCCTCGCGCCGCTCGAAGGGCTGGTCGGCGCCGACGAGCTGGAAGACTTCGTGCCGCTCATCCTTGAGCTGGCGTCGGTCGGCGGCTCGCTCTACGGCGTGCCGCGCAACATCGACGTGCGCCTGTTACACTACCGCGCTGACCTGATAAGTCGCCCGCCCGCGACGTGGGACGCTCTGCTCGAAGAGGCGAGAAGGCAGAGCGCTCCGCCCCGACGTTACGGCTTCGTCTTCCCCGGCCGCGAATCGGGGCTGTTCGGGACGTTCTACGAGCTGGCCGAGATGGCGGGCGCGCACCTCTTCCCCGACAGCCTCGTGCCCGACATCGAGAACGAGGGCGGGCGCTGGGCGCTTGGGCTGCTGCGGACGCTCTATGAAGAGAAGCTCGTGCCGCAGGAGTTGCCCGCGTGGCATTACGAGGAGGTGCACGAGTGCTTTCGCTCGGGATGCGCGGCGATGGTCGGCGACTGGCCGGGCTACCACGCGCTCTACCGCGACCCGAAGCTCTCGGCTGTCCACGACCGGCTCGGTTTAAGCCCGTACCCCTCGGGGCCGGCGGGCAAGTCGCTCGCCTACGGCGGCGGCCACACGTTCGCGCTCACAAAGCGCGGTGCCGAGAAACCCGAGGCGCTTAAACTTCTGTTATATCTGACCGCACCCGAACAGCAACTCTTCGAGGCGCGCTGCGGGTGCGTGCCCGTCCGGCGCTCGGTGATGAAGCAGGTGCAGTCGGAGTCGGACGCGTTGAACCGCGCGCGGCTCGCGATGTTGGAAGAGGTCATCGCGGAGCACATCCTCGTCCCGCCGAAGTTCGCGCGCTACCCGCAGGTCGAGGACGTGCTCTGGCACGCGGTGCAGCGCGCGATAGTCGGCGAGTTGGACATCGACGACGCGCTCGCGCACATGACGGGTCAGATCAAACGCATCGTTCGCGGCGACCAAAAGGACTTCAACTTTGAAGTTTCAAATTTGAAATCGGCTTGAGCTGTGCCTTTGTGGCGAACAGCTCTCAGCTACATTTCTTTAAGAGATTCATGAGGACAGAGACTTCAGGGAAGACCTTTCTCGTGACGGGCGCGCACGGCTTCATCGGCGCGTGGGTGACGAAGCGCCTGCTCGACGCGGGCGCGCGCGTCCTCCTCTTCGACCGTGACACAGACCCGCGCCGCCTGCGCCTCATCATGGACGACGAGCAGGTCGCGCACACGCGCTTCGTCACGGGCGACATCACAAACGCGGGGACGCTCCCGCCCATCTTTGAAGAGTTCGAGGTCGAACACGTCATACACCTCGCCGGTCTTCAAGTGCCGACCTGCCGCGCCGACCCGCGCGTGGGCGCGTTGGTCAACGTCGTCGGCACCATCAACGTCTTCGAGGCGGCGAGACTTTCGGGCGGACGGGTGAAAAGAATCGTCTACGCCAGCTCGGCCGCCGTCTACGGCACGGGCGAGGACTCGCGCGCCGTCAACGAGCGCGACGAGCCGCAGCCCTCGACGCACTACGGCGTCTTCAAGCGCGCGAACGAAGGCAACGCGCGCGTCTACCATCTCGACCAGGGGATTTCGAGCGTGGGCCTGCGGCCTTTGACGGTCTACGGCGTCGGGCGCGACTTCGGCATGACCTCCGATCCGACGAAGGCGATGAAGGCGGCCGTGCTCGGCCGTCCTTTTCGCATCCGCTTCGGCGGGCGCACGGACTTTCAATACGTGGCCGACACGGCCGACACGTTCATCCGCGCCGCCGTCTCCAACCTCGAAGGCGCGCACGTCTTCAACCTGCACGGCGAGACCATCGCGCTGGCCGAAGTGGTCGAAGAGATAGAACGCGCACGCCCCGACGCGCGCGGCCTCATCACCTTCGACGAAGCGCCGCTCGCCATCCCTTCCGAGTTTGACGACGCGGCCGTCCGCGCAGCTCTAGGCCCGCTCCCGGCCACGCCGCTCGCCGAGGGCGTCCGCGCGACGATGGAGCGCTTCACACAGCTTGAACGCGAAGGGCGGCTCGATACGAGTGACCTGGAACAGTAAGCAAGGCGGGAAGTCTTTATAAAGTTTCGGAGGAGAGATGAAGAGATTTTTCACCGCGCTGTTGTTGACGGCCGTCGTCGTCGGTCTCGTCTGCGCGCCCGCGTGTAACCGCGGGACGGCGGGCGGAGGCAGGCGCACCATCGCCGTCATCCCGAAGGGCGTCTCGCACTTCTTCTGGCAGAGCGTCCACGCCGGCGCGGAGGCCGCGGGCAAAGAAGCGAACGTCGAGATTATGTGGAAGGGGCCGGCGCAGGAGACCGACTACGCGGGGCAGACCAACATCGTCGAGGACGCCATCAACCGCCGCGTGGACGGCATCGTCCTCGCCCCCACGCACAAGGACGCGCTTGTCCCCGTCGTCGAGCGCGCCGCGCGCGAGCACATCCCCGTCACCATCTTCGACTCCGGCATCGGCACCGAGAACTACGTCTCTTACGTCGCGACCGACAACAAGCAGGGCGGCGTCAACGCGGCCGAGCGCATGGCCGCGCGCCTCAACGGCAAGGGGCGCGTCGCCGTCCTCGGCGTCAAGGCCGGCTCGGTCTCGACCGACCAACGTGAAGAAGGATTTCAGGAGACGATCAAGTCGAAGTACCCGGGCATCGAGATCGTGGCCTTCCAGTACGGCGAGTCGGACCGCGCCCGCTCGCTCGACCGCGCGGCCGACATCCTGACGGCGCACCCCGACCTCGACGGCTTCTTCGCCTCGAACGAGTCCTCCACGGTCGGCGTCGTGCAGGCGCTCAAGCAGAAGGGACTGGCGGGCAAGGTCGTCCTCGTCGGCTTCGATTCGAGCCCCAATCTCGTCGAAGACCTCAAGGCCGGGGCCATCGACTCGCTCATCCTCCAGAACCCCTACAAGATGGGCTACGAGGCGGTCAAGGCGCTGGTCGCCAAGCTTGACGGCCAGAATCCCCCGCGCGTCGTGGACACCGGCGTCAAGCTCCTGACTAAAGAGAACCTCGACACGCCCGAGATGCAGCAGCTTCTTAAAGCGCCGTAGGTGCGTAGTCAGTAGTCAGTAGCGCTCCGCGCTACGGCCGTTGACGATGACAACCGCAGGGTTTGAAATAACGAATGCTTTTCTACTGACTACTGACTACTTCTTTATGCCTCCTGCGCTGGAGATGCGCGGCATCACCAAGTCGTTCGCGGGCAACAGCGTGCTCGCGGGCGTCTCTCTGCGCGCGGCGGGGGGCGAGGTGCACGCGCTGGTGGGCGAGAACGGCGCGGGCAAGTCCACGCTGATGAAGATTCTCGCGGGCGTGCACAGGCCGGACGGGGGCGAGATTCTGATTGACGGCGAGCCGGTTCATTTCACGAGGCCCGCCGACGCGCTCGCGCACGGGGTCGCGATGATCTACCAGGAGCTTTCGCTGGCGCCGCACCTGACCGTGGCCGAGAACGTCTTCCTCGGGCGCGAGCCGCTCAGCTTCGCGCCGCTCGGCGTCGTCGATAAGCGCGAGATGAACGAGCGCGCGGGCCGTCTGTTGAAAGACTACGGGTTTCCCCTCGACCCGCGCGCGCTCGTGGGGAGGTTGAGCGCGGCCGACCGGCAGCTCGTCGAGATCGCGCGCGCGACGGCGGAGGCGCGGCGCGTCGTCGTGATGGACGAGCCGACCTCTTCGCTCACCGCGCACGAGGCGGAAGAGTTGTTTCGCCTGATACGCGACCTGAAGCGGCGCGGCCTCGCGGTCGTCTATATCTCGCACCGTTTGGAAGAGCTGGGCGAGATCGCCGACCGTCTGACCGTGCTGCGCGACGGGCGCGAGGTCTACGAGGGCGCGTGGGGCGAGCTTTCGCAGGAGCAGATCATTAGGCACATGGCCGGGCGCGAGCTGAAGGAGATTTTCCCGGCGCGCGAGGCGTTGAAGGGCGAGGTCTTGTTACGCGTCGAGGGTCTGACGCGGGTGGGCAAGTTTGAGGACGTAACCTTCGAGGCGCGCGCGGGCGAGGTCGTCGGCTTCGCGGGGCTCGCGGGCGCGGGGCGGACGGAGTTAGTTGAAGCAATCTTCGGCGCGCAACCTTTCGACGGCGGCGAAGTCTATCTGAACGGCGCGAAGTTCGTCGCGCCCAACCCGGCGCGTGCGGTGGGGCTCGGGCTCGGACTCTTAACCGAAGACCGCAAGCGCACGGGGCTGTGTCCAGACCAGACGCTCGCGCGCAACCTGACGCTCGCGAACGTCGGCGCGCTGGTCAAGGGCTGGCTCGTCAGTCGCGGCCGCGAGCGTGGCGCCGCGCGCGAGTACATCGAGCGGCTGCACGTGCGGCCGCCCGACCCGGACAAGACCGCCGGGCGCCTGAGCGGCGGCAACCAGCAGAAGGTT
>CAXTSK010000086.1:2160-2453 GCA_964246655.1 uncultured Pyrinomonadaceae bacterium | reverse complement strand
GGGGGGTCTTCATGCTCCCCGAGCCGCCGCGCGGCGTGTACGTGGCCGCGCGCGCCGAGATTTACCGCGCCGTCAACAAACTTGCCGAAGGGGGCGCGGCCGTCGTCATGGTCTCTTCGGATTTGCCCGAACTGCTGGGGATGGCCGACCGCATCCTCGTCATGCGCCGCGGCCGGCTCGTGGCCGAGCTGGACGCGAAGCGCACGACGCAGGAGAAGGTGTTGACGTACGCCGCGCTGGAAGAAGACCGGTCAGTACCCCCCGCGGGGGGGCGGGGGGCCGGCGGGGGGCGG
>CAXTSK010000086.1:0-2150 GCA_964246655.1 uncultured Pyrinomonadaceae bacterium | reverse complement strand
CCCGCCCGCACCCCCCCAAACCGGCCAACCGCGGCCCCACCCGCTACCGCGGGTGGTACTGACCGCTATGGCCTCGGAGAGCTTCCATTCATGGCCGATTGGATAAAAAGACTCCTGCCGTTCGCGAGCCTCGTCGCGCTGTGCGTCGTCATCGCGGCCGTCGAGCCGAAGTTCCTCTCGGCGGGGAACCTCGCGGGCGTGGCGCGGCAGACGGCCGTCATCACGATCATCGCGATGGGCATGACGGTCGTGATGGTGGCGGGCGGCATCGATCTCTCGGTCGGTTCCGAGATGGCGCTGGCGGGCGTGGCGGGTGCGCTGCTGATGGCGGCGGGAGCTTCGCCTTTCATAGGAGTGTTGGGCGCGTTGGCGGCGGGCGCGGCGTGCGGTCTTGCGAACGGCGTGGCGATAGCCGCGTTGCGCATCCCGCCGTTCATCGTGACGCTGGGCGCGATGGGCATCTACCGGGGCGTCGCGCTGCTCTCCACGGACGGGAAGGCCGTGGTCGGGCTCCCGCAGGGCTTCGGTTGGCTGGCCGAGGGCGAGGTGTCGGGGTTCGTGCCCGTGCCTCTGCTGTTGGTCGTCGCCGTGGCGCTCCTCACGCACTCCCTCCTGTCGGGCACGCGCGCGGGGCGCTACTGCTACGCCGTCGGCAGCAACGTCGAGGCGGCGCGCTACGCGGGCGTGCGCGTGTCGCGCTATCAGATCATGTTCTACGTCTTCCTCGGCGCGCTCGCGGGCCTCGCCGGGGCAATCGAGTCGGCACGTCTGGTTACGGGGCAGCCGACCGCGGGCGAGGGTTACGAGCTGCGCGTCATCGCGGCCGTCGTCATCGGGGGCGGCTCTTTGAGCGGCGGGCAGGGGAGCGTCGTGGGGACGGTCGTCGGGTCGCTCATCATGGGCGTGCTGTCGAACGGCGCGAACCTGCTCGGCATCTCTTCGTTCACGCAGCAGATAGTCATCGGCGCGGTCATCGTGCTGGCCGTGACGTTCGACGAGTTCCAGCGTCGGCGGTTCGAGTCCGCCGCGAGTTGAAGGGGGCATAAGCGAAATGAAACTGGCACAGTTCAGACTGAAGGGGACGCCCGAGATGCGTCTCGGCGTGGAATCGGAGGGGAGACTGTTGGACGTGGCGGCGCTGGCGCACGCGGTCAGCGACGCGGGCGGGCACGCGGCCGAATGGCTGCTCACGACCGCATGGACGTTCAAGGTCATCCTGCGCGGGGGCGAAGGGCTCGAAGAGTTGGGCGCGCTGCTCGCCGAAGGCGGGCGCAGGGCGCTGCTCGACGACGCCCGGGTCACGCCGCCTGCGCTCGCGGTCGAGTTCCTGCCGCCCGTCCTCCCCGGCAAGATTCTCGCCGTCGGGCGCAACTACGTTGACCACGCCATCGAGGGCGGCGCGGAGCCGCCCGCCGCGCCGCTCATCTTTACGAAGCTGTCGAATGCTCTCGCCGCGCACAGCCAAGACGTTGTGCTGCACGCCATCAGCTCGCAGATAGATTACGAGGCCGAGCTGGCCGTCGTCATCGGGCGCAGGTGCCGCCGCGTGAGCGAGACGGAAGCGCTCGCGCACGTCTTCGGCTACACCTTAATCAACGACGTGAGCGCGCGCGACCTACAGTTCGGTGACGGCCAGTGGGTGCGCGGCAAGGGGCTCGACGGCTTCGCGCCGCTCGGGCCGTTCATCACGACGCGCGACGAGGTCGCGGACGTGCAGGCGCTCCACATCGAAGGGCGTCTGAACGGCGAGGTGATGCAGTCCTCGAACACCTCGAAGATGATCTTCGGCGTCGCCTATCTCGTCTCCTACATCTCGCAGGGCATCACGCTTGAGCCGGGCGACGTGATCGCCACGGGCACGCCCGAGGGCGTCGGCGTCTTCCGCCAGCCGCCCGTGCTGCTGAAAGACGGCGACGTGTACGAGGTCGAGGTCGAAGGTCTCGGCACACTCCGCAACACCTTCGTCGCGCCGGAGTAGCAATTTGAAATGAGGCGAAGACGGAAGCCGACGGGGTCGTGCGTTTGCAGTTGAGGGCCGGCGTTCGTTACCGCGTCCGGTTCATTTGAAAACAGGTCAGAACCAACCGCGGGTGCGGGGGGGCCGGGGGGGCCCGCCCCGGCGGGTGAACGTCGGGCCCCCCCGACCCCCG
>CAXTSK010000085.1:659-13028 GCA_964246655.1 uncultured Pyrinomonadaceae bacterium | reverse complement strand
TCTCGCGCCTCATCCTCTTCGACAAGCGCGGGACGGGACTCTCCGACCGCGTGCCCCTGAGCGAACTGCCCACGCTCGAACAGCGCATGACGGACGTGCAGGCCGTGATGGACGCGGTCGGCTCGGAGCGTGCGGCGCTGCTGGGCGTCTCCGAGGGCGGGCCGATGTGCAGCCTGTTCGCGGCCACGCACCCCGAGCGGACGGTCGCGCTGGCGATGGTCGGGACTTACGCCAGGCGCGTGTGGTCGGAGGACTACCCCTGGGCGCCGACGGAGGAGGAGCGCGCGGACTTTCTGGAAGAGCTGAAGAAGAATTGGGGCGAGCCGGTCGGGATCGAGGAGCGCGCGCCGAGCGCGGCCGGCGACCCGCAGTTCCGTGAGTGGTGGGCCACGTACTTACGCATGGGGGCGAGCCCCGCGGCCGCCTTGGCGCTCACGCGGATGAACGCGGAGATCGACGTGCGCGGCGTGCTCCCTTCGATCCGCGTCCCCACCCTCGTCATCCACCGCGCGGGTGACGAGTGCCTGAAGATCGAGGAGGGGCGCTACGTGGCGTCGAAGATACCCGGCGCGCGTTTCGTCGAGCTGCCCGGACGCGACCACCTGCCGTTCGTCGGCGACCAGGACGCGATACTAGACGAGGTCGAAGAGTTCCTGACGGGCGCGCGGGCCGAGCACGGACTCAACCGCGTGCTGACAACCGTCCTGTTCGTCCTCTTCGACGACGACGCCCCGCCCGCACACGGACAGCGTCGAAGCGAGACGAAAGAACTTCTGCAAAGCCACGCCCGCCGCGAGCTGGCCCTCTTCAGGGGGAAGGAGGTCGAGATGTCGGACGCGCGACTGTTCGCCACGTTCGACGGGCCTGCGCGCGCGATTCGATGCGCCCTCGCCGTCGTCGCCGCGGCGGCGCGCCTCGGCCTGCGGGTGCGTGCGGGACTCCACACGGGCGAGTGTGACGTGCTGGGCGAAAAAGTGGTCGGCGTCACGGTGCGGATCGGCGAGGCCGTCGCCGCGCGCGCGTCGGCGGGCGAGGTCTTGATCTCGAACACCGTGAAAGACCTCGTGGCAGGTTCCGGCATCGAGTTTGAGCCGCGCGGCGCGCAGGCTTTCGAGAACCTGCCCGGGCAGTGGCGTCTCCTGGCGGTCGGGCGGGGCGGACGCCTCTGAGTCCTCCGTAGAAAAGCCTCCATGCTCATCACGGCAACGAACATTTGCAATTACCTGCTCGACAAAGGCTTCATCACGGCCGCCTCAGTTGTCGATGGTGACTTCGCGGTGGTTGACGCGAGCGGGCGCAACCGCAACTTCAAAGTCATCCGCAAACGCGCCTCCGGTTATTTCGTCAAACAGATTCCCCACTGGGACGCGCAGACGGTCGCGATGTTGCAATGCGAGGCGGCCTGTTACTGGCTCGCGCATAACGACGCCGATTTTGCCTCGCTGGCCCCGTTGCTGCCGGAGTTCTTCTCCTACGACCTGGAGCGCCACGTCCTGATTACGGAGCTGATTCCTGAGGGTGAAAATCTCTACGAGTTCTACCGGCGCGTCGGCGGTTTCCCGGCCGACGTGGCCGGCAGTCTGGGCCGCGCGCTCGGCGCCTATCATCGCGCGACGGGGGATGGAGCGAACCGGAGCCCGCACCGCTCCATCTTCCCCCGACAGCTTCCATGGATTCTGTCGGCCGACAGGCGAAGCTCCCACCCCTTCAAGGAGCTGAGCCCGGCCACCTCGCAACTGTTCGATGTCGTCGAAAGCTCGGCCGAGCTGCCGCAAGCGTTGGACGAGTTGCGGAACGGCTGGCACGCCGACGCCTTGATGCACGGCGACATGCGTTGGGAGAACTGTGTCATCACCCGGCGAGACCGTACGAGCATTAAGATTGTGGACTGGGAGCTTGCGGACATCGGCGACCCGTGTTGGGATGTCGGGGCCGTCATCCAGGCTTACCTGTTCGCCTCGTTGATGTCCGCGCACGCGAATCACGGCGGGCTGCCGGAGACTCCGGGCGCGGCGGTGGAATATCTCTCCGAGGCGGTGCGGCCGTCCGTCCGTGCGTGCTGGGAAGGGTACGCGGGCGCTTTGCAAGTCGGCGGCGCGGCGGCGCGCGAGTTGTTCGCGAAGTGCGTCGGGTATGCGGCGGCGCGGATGATTCAGGCAGCCTACGAGCACGTGCAGTTTTCGTCGCAGGTGCCGGCGCACGCCCTCCGGCTGGTGCGCGCGAGCGCAGACATTCTGCGAGACGTGCCGCAGGCCGCCGAACATCTGCTCGGCGCGCCGTAAGGCACGAAACTTTTATGAACGGATCGCTGACCGCAGACCTTCGGGAGATATTTCGCGCGGTGAAAATCCTCTCACCCGCGTCGTTCTCGCTGGCGGGGTGGGTCTGCGCGTCGGGCGACTCCGCTCAACAATCGCCGCCCGGCGCGCAGCGACGAGCGCCTTTGGTAGAACAGCTCTCGTGGCAACTCTACAGGCATTGCTACTGCCGCCGCTTCGAAGGCGTCCTCTCAAAGACGCCCTTCCTGCACGAGCCCGACGACGACTTCGTGGCCCGGCTCTCTGAAGCCAACGCCAGCCGCGAACATCTCCAACGGGGGTGGCGGATAGTCCGGCGGCTTCCGGCCGGGCGCTTCATCGCGCAGAAGAACGGGCACGTCCGCATCCTGTCAGCCGCGGAGTTAGTTGCCCGCGACGGCCCCGACGCGACCCTCGACGAAGGCGCGAGCGTCAGCCTCATTTGGCCGCGGGAGTCGAAGGTAATGCACAAGGGATTTTATTACGTCTACGGCGAGGCCGTTACGGATCAACAGGACGACGTGGGTCTGCTCCGCCTCTACTGGAACGTGAGGGCCAACGGGGTGTTGGACCTTGTGCGGCAATTGACACGAAGCTTCAACCGCTTCCAGATTCCGTACCGGCTCAAGTGTCTGAACAGCCCAGCCGCTTACGAGCGCGCTGACGCTGCCGTGCTCTATTTCAACGCCAGGTACTTCCGCCTCGCGTCCGAGCTGCTGGCCGATGTGCACCGCGAACTCGAAGAGTATCTTGAGCCGAATACGCCGCTGTTCAGCAAGACTCTCGCCGACGGGCTCGGGCTCGCCGAAGAACCCGGCAACGGGGAGAGCTTCGGTCAACAACGCTGTCGTATCCTCGCCGAGGGCATCTGTAAAGCCTTCGAGCGGAGCCCACTCACCGAAGAGCAGTTTTTTGAAGTGGTGGCAAGTCAGTTCGAGTCGGAGGGGTTGAGCCTCGACTCGCCGTATCTCAATCCGGGGTCGATGGACGAGTACGAACTTCCCGCGCGCGCGAACGCAAGTCTGCGATGAGTCGTGAGCAGGAAATCTTTTTGGAGGCGGCACATTTCCTCGGGGCGAGGTTGTGCCGCGACGCCATCTGGGCGGGCCGGCGTTGCAATTGGGTTGGCGCGGGCGTGCTGGAACAAGAGGGTCGCCCGCCGACGCCCGCGCGGCGGGCTTGTGGCGCAGACCTCTACGCCGGGACGAGCGGCATCGCGGCTTTCCTCGGTCGCCTCTACGTCTCGACCGGCGAAAAAATATTCCTCCTCACCGCCGAGGGCGCTCTCCGTCAAGCGCTCTCGCGGCTCGACGACTTCGAGCGGTCGTCGCGCGCGGGCTTCTACACCGGCCTGACCGGAGTCGCTTACGCCCTCTTCGAACTGGCCGAAATCTCCGGCACGGAGAAGTTCGCCGCGATGGCACTGCTCATACTCGAAGAGATCGGCAAGGACGATACGGAGGGGCAGGGGTGGGACTTCCTCACGGGGAGCGCGGGCGCAATCCCCGCGCTGCTCAGGATTCATCAGAAGCGGCGCGAGGAATTTCTGCTCGCCTCGGCAATCAGGCACGGCGAGCGTCTGCTGAGCGCCCTGCCTGAAAGCTCTGAGGTTGAACCGCGCCGCAACGCGCCGGTCTTCCCCCGGGAAGGCGTCGGAGGACTGGCGCGCGGGGCCGCGGGCATCGCCCTCGCACTTCTGGAGTTGTATTGCGTGACCGCGGAGCAGAGATTCCTCCGCGCGTCGGAACAGGCTTTTCTGAGCGCGTGCGACGAGGCGACTGCCGATTCCGCGGCGTGGTTCGACGGCGCTTCAGGCACGGGTCTGGCGAGACTCCGCGCTTATGAGCTGACGGGCGAGCGCCGTCACCTCCTTAAAGCCGAGGCCGCGCTGCGAACGACGACGGCGGTGCTGCCGGAAGCACACACTCCGCCGGCAACGTCCGCTGACGAGGGGCGGGAAGATTTTTCTCCGGCGCACGGCCTGACGGGGGCCGCCGAACTGCCGCTCTGCGCGAGCCGCGTGCTCGGGCATGAATCGCAGAGGTCGTTTGCCGAGCGGCTCGGACTAAGGGGCATCGAGCTTTACCGGAAAGACGATTTGCCGTGGCCGTGCGGTGCGCCGGGAGGTAACGAGACGCCGGGCCTGATGACCGGCCTGGCCGGCATCGGTTACTTCTACTTGCGACTTCACGACGCGACACAAAACCCGTCCCTGCTGCTGGTCTCGCCGGACGGGGGCGCTCACTGAACCATCGCGCCGTTGACGAGCAGGCGGGCGATTGCGTCGTCGATGCGGTGGTTGGAAGCCGCCTGGTAGTAAGTGAATCCCGCGACCGGGTTCGCCTCGAAGCAGAACCAACTGCCGTCGGGTGTGCGACGCAGGTCGATTCCGGCCACCGCCAGTCCCAACGCGCCCGCCAGCCGCCGGCACTTCCCGGCCATCTCCTCGGCCAGCTCAAAAGCGCGCAACTCGACGCGCTCATCCGCGCCGGACGCGAACCTGTAGTCGTCCGCGTCGGAGACGATCTCACAGGCGAAGACTTCGTCGCCGACCACGTGGACGCGATAGTCGTTGCCGGGGATATACTGTTGGAATTGGGTCGGGCACCAAGAGATGTCGTCGAGGTGGCTCAACTGCTCCGCGCCGAGGCGCGAGACGATGCTGCGCTGTGAACTGATCGACTTGTAGATGACCTCGCCGTGTTTTTCGCGGAACTCGCGCGCCGCCTGCGGGTCGGTGGTGACGAGGGTTTCGGGAATGTCGAATCCCTGAGCGCGAAGCAACGCCGCCTGAAAGGGCTTGGAGGTATTTAAAGAGATCGCCGAAGGGCGGTTGACGACGAGGCCCGGCGCAATCTCGGCCCAAGAGAGCAGAGCATCTTCGACCTTGACGCCGTGAAGCCATTCGGGGCTGCCGTGACCGGCTTGCGCGATCTGCGGTAGCCAGCGGGAGTCGAACGGGCGGATGTAGGCCGCCTCTACCCGGCCGAGGTCAATCGGCACGCCCCCGACGCGCAGCACACCGCCGACCTCCGCGCCGACGGCAAGTTCAATCTCCGTATCGAGCACCGCGCGCTGGTCGTAGAAGGCGATCTCGACGCCGAAGCGGCATAGCGACCTGTAGACCGCAACCAGGGCGCTGTCGCCCGCGTGTCCCCAGAGCAGGATCATACGCCGTTCGTGAATATCAATTGATGACCGTCCTCTCGCCTCGAAGCAGCGCGAGGACGGCGCTTGCCACCTCGTCCGAAGAGATGTCCGGCCGCAGGTCGGCGCCCGTGAAAAGCGACCCTGTTTCCGGCCCGCTGAAAGAGACCCGGAGCAGAGAGACCCCGGCGGCCTCTGCCAACTGCCGTGCCTGTCGGTGAAGCTCCTCTTCGGCCGCGCCGAAACTGCGTTCGCCGACCACGATCACGTCCGCGCCGCCCGGGGGCCGTTCGTCCGCCGGCTCGTCGCGGTTAAAGGCGACGCGGCGCAGGGCGGGCCGCACAGGGATGCCGCGCCGCGCCGCGGCGTGCGTCCATTGCTCAAGGCGCCAGGGCGGCCCCATCAGGTTGACGGGAGACGGGCGGTTGACGACGGGGCATCGGAGGCTCGACAGCCACGCGACCATGAACGACATCATCTCGGCGGCAACGTAGTCGCGGTCCGCCTCTTCGATCTGCGTCAACTCCCGCGCGAACACGCCGGGCCAGCGAACCAACACTCCCTCGATCTCCTCGAACGCGACGGCGCGACCGCCGACGACTGCGGTGGAAGCTTGTTCCGCGCCCAGATGAAAACGCCAGCCCGTCACCGACAGGTCGTCGCAGGTGAGCAGGCTAGCGTTATGGGCTGTCCAACGCGCCGCAAGCGAGGCAGCGTCAGGGTCGTGGCGGTTAGCGAAGATGACGATCAACGAGCTACTTGCCAGTCTGGCCCAGACGCCTCTCAAGTTCCTCGACGCGCTTCGTCAACGTCTGTATTTGAGCGGCGGAGTCGTCGTAAGCGCCGCTCTCGTCAGCGCGCTGTGTTTGGTTGATGAAGGCCCGGCCCCCTGCTTTGCCCGCGATCTGGCCTAGAAGCTGGTGGGTCAACACTTGCAGGGAGACCAACTCAGAAATCGACCTGAGTATCTCCGGCTCGGTTTTGACGGGTGTGTAGATTTGAAGGAAGTCCCATGCAGGACTGTAGTAGGCTTCAATACGGTTATTTGGTCCGTATCCCATGAGTTTTCTCCTTTCGAGGGTAGCGAAAATTTCCTACGGTTAGCGTGGAAAGAGGTGGCAGGAGTGCACGCTTTGTTAAAGCGCGCCGGTTGAGCGAAGGTTGATTGCCAAAGAAGCCGGTCTACCTCTAGGGACGAGAGAGCTCAAGGACGCGTGCCTGGAGCACAGTGGTTAGAAGGCTTGAGGCGCGAGCGGGCAAGGGATGCCATAACGACGAGGCGACTTGTAAAAACGCGCAAATCTTACTCGCCTCACCCATGCTTGTCAATCAGGTTGCCGCCAGACCGCCTGTATGTTTGTCTTGAGTCGAGTGAAGGCGGTCGTGTAGACACGGGCGAGGAGGTGCGTTGCGAAAATTGATTTGAAATGAGGATGGTAGTGAGTTGACCTGTGGGTAGCACCAACCTCATTCCGTCACACGTTCATCTCGCGCCTTGCCGAGCGGGGCTTACCGAGCGAAACTATCATGAATCCGGTCACACGAGCATTTAAGGCATAAAGCCTTCAGCACAGAGAGATAGCAATGACTGAGCCCTTATCCTATAACAAGTACTTGCGCGTGCCCGAGCTGATCGGGTTGCAGGAATGCCTGTCCGACCCCGCGCACCACGACGAGCTGCTCTTCATCACCGTCCACCAAGCTTACGAGCTGTGGTTCAAGCAGGTGCTCCACGAGATCGACGCCGCGCTCTGCGCGATGCGCGAAGACCGCGCGCCCGTCGCCGCGCGCGCCCTCGGCCGCGTCACCGAGATCGAGAAACTGCTCGTCACGCAGATACACGTCCTTGAGACGATGACGCCGATCAACTTCCTCGGCTTCCGCGACCAGCTCAACCCCGCGAGCGGCTTCCAGTCGATGCAGTTCCGCGAGATAGAGTTCTCCTCGGGCCTCAAGGACGACTCCATCCTGCGCGCCTTTCAAAACGACGAGTTCGCGGCCGGGCGCCTGCGCGCGCGCATGGACGCGCCCGCGCTCGGCGAAGAGTTCTTCGCGCTGCTCTCGCGCCGCGGACTCGACGCGCCGCCCGACGGCGTTTCTTCAACCGACGACGAAAGGCGTGCTCTCTACGGCCGCCGCGTGCGCGCCGCGCTCGAAGTCGTCACGCACTTCGAGGAGCGCTACGAAGAGTACCAGCTCTCCGAAGCGCTCATCGCGCACGACGAGTTCTTCTCGCTCTGGCGCTATCACCACGTCAAGATGGTCGAGCGCATGCTCGGCACCAAGAAGGGCACCGGCGGCAGCGAGGGCGTCGGCTATCTCAAGACCACGCTCGACAAAAAATTCTTCCCCGAACTCTGGGAGGCCCGCACACACCTCGACTCAACCCACGGCTCCGGCGGCTGCCCCTTCGCCGGCCGCGGCTGACGCCGAACTCTCTTTGCTTATGCCTGACATCGAATTCCCCGAGCGGTTCAACATGGGCGACTACTTCCTCTATCACAACGTGGAGGAGGGGCGCGAAGGTAAGACGTGCCTGTACTACCGGGACGAGACGTACACGTACGGCGAGGCGGCGCGGCTGTCGAACCGTGCGGGCGGGGCGCTGCGGGAGTTGGGGCTGCGGGTGGAAGACCGCGTGCTGATCGTGCTGCCGGACTGCCCGGAGTTCGTGTGGACGTGGTTCGGCGTGAACCGCGTGGGCGGCGTCATCACGATGGTCAACCCACAGCTTCCGGCGGACGACTACCGCTATTACCTCGAATACACGCGGGCGCGCGTCGCCGTCATCCACGAGTCTCTGCTGGATAACTTCACGCAGGCCGCGGAGGGCGCGAAGCACTTGCAGAACGTGCTCGTCGTCGGCGAGGAGCGCGGGCGCTTTCACTCTTTCGCCGAAGCGTCGGGCGGGCAGGGCGACGAGTTGACGCCGGCCGACACGCGCCGCGACGACATCGCCATCTGGCTCTTCACGTCGGGCTCGACGGGTCACCCGAAGGGCGCGGTGCACTTGCAGCACGACCTGCCTTACAACACCGAGTGCTACGCGAAGGGCGTGCTCGGCGTGAGCGAGAACGACCTGACCGTCTCCGTCCCCAAACTCTTCTTCGGCTACGCGACGGGCACGAACCTGCTCTTCCCCTTCGCCGCGGGCGGCGCCACCGCGCTCTTCTCCGAGCGCTCGACGCCCGAGAAGATGTTTGAGGTCATCGAACGCTACCGCCCGACCATCCTCACGAGCGTGCCGACGATGATCAACGGCATGCTCAACTTGGAGGGCGCGCACGCGCGTGATTTATCCTCCCTGCGCATGTGCCTGTCGGCGGGCGAGGCTCTGCCGGAGGAGTTGTACCGCCGCTGGGTCGAGACCTTCGGCGTCGAGATTTATGACGGCATCGGCTCGGCCGAGATGTTCCACATCTACATCACGAACCGCCCCGGCGACGTGAAGCCCGGCAGCCTCGGTCGCGTCGTCGAAGGTTATGAAGCACAGGTCATGGACGCCGAGGGGCGTCAGCTTCCCGCGGGCGAGATGGGGACGTTGCGCATCAAGGGCGACTCGGCGGCGCTCTGCTACTGGCAGGCGCACGAGAAGTCGAAGCAGACCTTCGCGGGCGACTGGTGCACGACGGGCGACCAGTTCCACTTCGACGCCGAAGGTTACTTCTGGTATCACGGCCGCACCGACGACATGCTCAAGGTCTCGGGCGTCTTCGTCGCGCCCGCCGAGATCGAGAACTGCCTGCTCCAACACGAGGCCGTGCTCGAAGCCGCGGTCGTCGGACACGACGCCGGGGACGGCCTCGTCAAGCCCAAAGCCTTCCTCGTGCTGCGCGAAGGCCACGCCCCCGGCGACGAACTCGCGCAGTCGATTAAGGAGTTCGTCAAATCCCACCTCGCCCTCTACAAGTACCCGCGCTGGGTCGAGTTCGTCCCCTCACTCCCCAAGAACGACCGCGGGAAGATCGATCGCAAGCAGCTCAAAACGCTCTGAGGCCCGGCCGTTTTCGGGCTCAAGTTATCGGTAAATTTCTGAAGATTTCGGTTGACACCGCGCGAAACGCGAGGGTAGACTCCCTGAGCCCTCGCAAGCCCCGATAGTACCAATCTTACAATCCGTGCCCCGGAGGATGATTTAACCTTACTGAAAGAGGTCTCTCTCCCATGCCCCCCAAGCAATCACGCCACCGCCCGCTCGTCATGGTCATCGACGAGTCGCGGCACACGCGCATGGCGCTGCGCTTCTACCTTTCGAACGAAGGCTACGACGTTAACGAGGTCACGAACAGCCACGCGGCCGTCGAGAGCGCTGCCGACGACTCGCCCGACCTCATCCTGATCGACCTGAACATGCCGGGGTCGAGCGGCGTGCTCGCCACGCAGAGGCTCCGCAGCGCGCCGCAGTTGAGCGACGTGCCCGTGGTCGCGTGCGCCGGCCCCGACTGCCAGGCTTACCGCGACGCGGCGCGCGTGGCGGGCGCCGACGCGTACGTCACGAAGCCCTTCAACCCGGCCGTGCTCCTGCCCGTGGTGAAGAGCCTCCTGCACAGGAAGCGCCTGGGCGTCCTGCCGAGCAGCGACGTGACGCAGTTGGCGAGCATGGTCTTGTAACCGGCGCCGACGTTTCGGTGCGCGCGGCAGGGCGGCGCTTTCGTTGCCGCCCCTTCCTTGTCGGCTCCGGCACGCATGCCCTTCTCCACGCGCATCCACGTCCGCTTCGGCGACTGCGACCCGGCAGGGCTGGTCTACTACCCCGTCCTCTTCCACTACTGCCACGCGGCGATGGAGGAGTTCTTCGCGGCGCGTTGCGGCCTGTCTTACCCGCGCCTGATGTCGGAGCGGCGGCTGGGGTTCCCGACGGTGAACGTGCGCGCGGAGTTCTTCGCGCCGTTCGTCTACGGCGACGAGGCGGAGGTCGAGGTGTGGGTCTCGGAGGTCGGCCGCACGTCCGTGACGTTCGAGTACCGCCTGCGCCGCGCCTCAGACCGGATGCTGTGCGCCAGCGCCACGCAGGTGCAGGTCGCGATGGGCCTCGAAGAGCGCCGCGCCGTCCCCGTCCCCGCAGACCTCCGCAGCGCCTTCGAGCGGAGCGCCGGTTGAACGCGCGCTGAACCCTGACAAACGATGTCGCGCGGAATTTTTCGCGCGGCGCTTCTCTGGAATGACGGGCGGTTTCGTCCTTTTACGTAAAGGAATCGAATAGAAGGCGACTCGGCGCGGCGCGCGACGAGCGCGCGCCCTTCGGCGCTAACCCCAAAACTCTCTAAGTGAGGTGCCCCGTGAAAAAGTTCCTTCTCTCTCTTGCAGCACTCTTCGTTCTCTGCGCGTCGCAGTCCGTTAAGGCCGACGTACTGACTTTCACGCCGAGCCCCGTTGACCTGAACGACCTCGACCACCACATGGTCTACACCTGGAAGGTCTCGAACGTAAACATCCCCCAGGGGCAGCAGATCACCGGCGCGCGCATCACCTTTACGAACATCGCCAACTGGGATAACAACCCCAACAAACTCTACGTCCACCTGCTCGACAACGCCAGGTTCTCGGGCGTCGCCGGGTTTGTAGACGACCCGAACTCCAACAACACGAGCGTCTCCATGATTGACGACTTCGTCGATCCGCGCTACCACAGCCAGAGCAACTGGCTGGTGGCGAGCGGCACCGCCGACACGCTCCTGAACACGTACGTGAACCTGCCGACGACCCCGCAGACCCTGATCTACAACTTCAGCGCGTCCGAGTTGACTGCGCTGTTCAACTACGTATCGAACGGCGGCAACTTCGCTCTCGGCTTCGACCCCGACTGCCACTTCTTCAACGACGGCATCAAGTTCGAAATCTTCACGTCGAACTCGCCCACGCCCACGCCCGAGCCCGCGACCATCGCGCTGCTCGGCACGGGCCTCGCCGGCCTCTATGCGCGCCGGAGAAAGAAAGCGAACCGCGCCGTTTAATCAACCCGCCCGCGCTCTCCCGCTGCCGGCCCGCCAAGGACGTTCCTTGGCGGGCCGGCGCTTTTTTACCCGCGCCTTGCCCCGCGGCCCTCAACACGCGCTCCCGAATGTCTGAAGCCGCAGAGCGCCGGCCCGCCCTCTTTTATGAACGGAGGCGGGGCGCGTGCGTTTTTAGATGGGTATGCGCGTGACTTATAATCCGAAGGCCCCGGATGGTCTCGCCTGAAAGCCTTTCCCCTTGAAAGTCCTGACGGTATGCCCCGCGGCGCTGGAGGTTTCGGCCGTGTCCAAACGCAGAACGACTTCGCTCATCATCTCGCTCGTCATCTCCTTCGCGGTGCTCGTGCCGCAGGCTGTGCTCGGCTACCACGAGGCCGACCCGGCTTCGGCGGCCGTGAGCGACGCCGCGCCCCCGACGCCCGCGCGCGGCGAAGAGGAGACCAAGGCCGCAGCGGCCAAAGACACGGCCGCGGGGGGCCCCCCGCGCGCGGCCACGCGGCCCCCCCGCCCCACCGGCCAAAACCCCCGCCCGCGGCCGCCGACTCGCAGCCGCCGAAGCCGAAGGGCAACGCCTTCGCGCGCGCGCTCGCGGCGCCCTTCCGCGCCATCGCCAGGCTGTTCGGCGGCGGCCGTAAGTCCGAGACGGCGAAGAAGCCCGCCACGCCCCCCGCACGGGAGACGGCCGCGACTCAGAACGGAACTAAGCAGGAGGCCGCGCCCGAAGAGTCCGGGCCGCAGACTCAAACGGCCGCACAGCCCGCGCTGGCCGAAGCCACGAAGGTCGAGGCCGTGACGACGCCCGCCGCGCCGACGCGAGAGACGGCACAAACGCCGCGCGATGCCGAACCCAACAGAAACAACGACGGCGCTGTCGCCCCTTCGTCGGAGGGCGTGCGCATCGTCCGCCCGTCCGCGGGCGAGGCCGGCGGCAGCACGCAGGAGGCGACCAAGGTTTTGGGCGGCTGGATCCG
>CAXTSK010000085.1:0-649 GCA_964246655.1 uncultured Pyrinomonadaceae bacterium | reverse complement strand
AAGATGTGGATTCCGCTCATCGTCGGCGTGCCCGCAGATCCCGTCTCGCAGGGTCGCGCGCTGCTCCAGCACGGCTTCGTGCAGGAGGCAATCGCCGAGTTACAGACCGCCGCGACGACCGTCGGGCCGCAACTGGCCGAGGCCAACAACCTGCTCGGGCTCGCCTACGACCGTCTGGGCTGGCACAGGCAGGCGGCCGAGGCTTACGGGCGCGCGCTGACAGTCTCGCCGAAGGACTGGGTCGTGCTCGCCAACCTCGGCTACTCGCTCTACCTCGACAACGACTACGCGGGCGCGCTCAAGCGCCTCAACCAGGCGGCCAGGCTCGCGCCGTCCGACCCCGTCGTCTTCAACAACCTCGGCGTCGTCAACGCGCGCCTCGGCCGCCACGGCGACGCCTTCAAGAACTTCGCCAGGGCTTCGAACGAGTACGAGGCGCACGTCAAGCTCGCCGCCATCCTCGAAGACCAGCGCCGGGACAAGGACGCGGTCAAGCACTACGAGGCCGCGCTCCGCCTCCAGCCCGGCGCCAGCGCCGTGCTCGAACGGCTCGTCCCCCTCTACGAACGCACCGGCGCCCGCGACAAGGCCGACACCGCCCGCCGCGCCCTCGCCCAACCCAAGAACCCGCCGAGGACAGCCACCGGCG
>CAXTSK010000084.1:0-13079 GCA_964246655.1 uncultured Pyrinomonadaceae bacterium | reverse complement strand
GGTAGGGGCGGGGGAGACTCTTACCGTCCGTGGGCCGGCGTGATGCTCTAGTCACGCGGGCTGCGGTGGCACCCGCCCCTACATTCAAAACGTGCCGGGTTACTGCTACTGTCGCCGCCCGCCAAAAGCTGTCGGTGGCGATGCGGTATACGTGTGTTTAAGTCGAGCTACGGCCGGACGCCGGTTAGCCGGTGGTGCGAGAATCCGACGAGGAGGCGTCCAGGCGCTAGAGAGTAAGCCCCGCAAAGCGCCGTCGCAACAGAAATATCCGCCGCGTAAAAAAAGGCTCGAACGTATTTGTTGGATTTATGTTTTGCTGCAAAATTTGCAGCACTATAACCGTCTCTGAGCTTAAACTTTGCCGACCCAAACGCGCGTCCCCCCATCAAAAGAGACCCGCAAAAGACCGGCGCCTGTCTGTTGAGCAAATTCGAAAAACGAACTACTATGGTAGCCCTGAAACCCTAAGAGATAACCCGGACGACAACCCACTTTGGAGGGGAAGGATTTGCCATGAGCGCGACGAGCGACACCAGCAGCAAAGAGACCCTGACCATCACCGACAACCGCACGGGCAAGCAGTACGAGGTGCCCATCAAGGACGGCACCATCCGCGCGATGGACTTGCGCCAGATCAAGACCGACGACGCCGAGGACTTCGGGCTGATGACCTACGACCCGGCGTTCATGAACACCGCGTCCTGCAAGAGCACCATCACCTACATCGACGGCGACCGCGGCGTCCTCGAATACCGCGGCTACCCCATTGAGCAGTTGGCCGAGCAGAGCAGTTACTTAGAAGTCGCCTACCTCCTGCTCCACGGCGAGCTGCCGACGGCGGAAGAGATGAAGCAGTGGACTTGGGACATCACGCACCACACCTTCATCAACGAGAACATCCGGAAGGTCTTGGACGGCTTCCACTACAACGCGCACCCGATGGGGATGTTCGAGGCGATGGTGGCCGCGCTCTCGACCTTCTACCCCGAGTCGAAGAACATCCGCGACGAGGCGTGCCGCCGCAAGCAGATTCACCGGCTCATCGCGAAGGCGCCGACCATCGCCGCCTTCGCCTATCGCCACCGCGTCGGCCTGCCCATCTCGTACCCGGACAACGACCTCTCGTACGAGGGCAACTTCCTCAACATGATGTTCAAGACGACGGAGCTGAAGTACCAGCCGAACCCTGTGCTGGAGAAGGCCCTGAGCGTCCTCTACATCCTCCACGCGGATCACGAGCAGAACTGCTCGACCAACACGATGCGCTCCATCGGCTCGGCCGAGACCGACCCGTACTCGGCGCTCGCGGGCGCCGCGGCCGCGCTCTACGGCCCGCTCCACGGCGGCGCGAACGAGGCCGTGTTGCGGATGCTCAACGAGATCGGCTCCATCGACCACGTGCCGGAATATGTGAAGAGGGTCAAGGCCGGCGAGTTCAGGCTCATGGGCTTCGGCCACCGCGTCTACAAGAACTACGACCCGCGCGCCCGCATCATCAAGGACATCGCCTACGAGGTCTTCGAGGTGACGGGGCGCGACCCTCTGCTCGACCTCGCGCTCGAACTCGAACGCATCGCGCTCGAAGACGAGTACTTCGTCAAGCGCCGCCTCTATCCGAACGTGGACTTCTACTCCGGCATCATCTACCGGGCGATGAAGTTCCCCGTGGACATGTTCCCCGTCATGTTCGCCATCCCGCGCACCTCGGGCTGGCTCGCGCAGTGGGTCGAGCTGCTGAATGACTCCGAGCAGAAGATCGCGCGGCCCCGCCAGATTTACCTCGGCGCGCGCACGCGCGACTACGTGCCGATGGAGAAGCGCGACGGCGCGGCGGCCGGCCAGGCCGCGGGGGGCTGAAGGATGAACATGTCAGAACTGCCGGACATCGAGGCCGTGAGCGCGAAGGTGCACGAGGCGTGGATGGAGTCGAAGCGCGCGCAGGGCATGACCACGCGCCAGAGCGAGACGGGTGAGGAGCTGATGGTGCCCTACGAACAGCTCTCCGAGCCCGCCAAGGAACTGGACAGAGCCACGGTGCGCGCCGTCTACGAGGCCATCCGAGCCGCGGTGGAACAGTAGGCAGTAGGCAGATGGCAGTAGGCAGTTAGCCTTTAAAGAAATGGGCTAAAAGAGACGGAGGCGGCGAGCTTAGTCACTCGCCGCCTCCGTCTCTCTCAGGCAGTCTTTTTGTCTTCAACTGCCTACTGCCATCTGCCTACTGCCTACTGTCAGTAGAGCTCGCCGCCGTCGCCGCTCTGCTCGCCGGGGTTCCAGTCGCCGGGGCGCGAGCCTGAGTCTTCTTCGCCGCCGCCTTCGTTCGCCGGGTCGCCGACGCCGGAGGGCTCGAAGCCCGCGGGGTCTGCGCCGGTTGCCTCGGCGCCGGAGGTCGGCTGCTGCTCCACTCCGCCTTCTTCAGTCGCGCCGCCGCCCGCCGTCGCGTCGGCCGCGTCGTTGTTGGTCACATCGCCTTCAGCCATGAGCTTCCTCTCCTATCCTTGTTGTTTGATTCCGAGAGTGAACTTGCGCGCGCCAGTGTAGGGCGCACGCGCGAGCGGGTCTGTCCCGCCGCGGACATTCTACACCCCGCGGCGACAGTACGCTTCCGAACTGCTCGGCCTCGTAACCACACGTTAACATCGGCGCTTCCCCCGTCGATTAATTTTCAGCCGGGCGCGGCTAAAGAGTCCGCGCCGCGGGTCTGCTTGACGGCGCGGCGAAGCGCCGCGTTATGATTGCGGGACACATTCGATAAGGTGTTCGTTTAGCTTCTTTTTAAAGAGCCCTCGGCCCGTGTGCGGGCGGGATCACTTCTTTAAGAGGCTTCACGCGAGTCAGGAAACAGAGAGAACCGTGCAGGCGCGCATCCCCGTCTCGACCTACAGGCTCCAGTTCAACCGCGAGTTTACGTTTGCGGAGGCGCGTGCGCTCGCCGACTACTTCCGCGAGCTGGGCGTCACCGACTACTACTCCTCGCCGGTGCTTCAGGCGCGGCCCGGGAGCGCGCACGGCTACGACATCACAGACCACACGCAGGTCAACCCGGAGTCGGGCGGCGAGGGGCAGTTGGCGGAGCTGCTGCGACACTTACGCGAGCAGGGCATGGGCTTCATCGTGGACGTGGTGCCGAACCACATGTCCATCGCCGAGGCGCACAACGCCTGGTGGCAGGACGTTTTGGAGAACGGCCCCGGCTCGCCTTACGCGCGCCACTTCGACATCGACTGGAACCCGCCGAACCCCGCGCTCAAGAATCGCGTGCTGCTCCCCATCCTCGGCGACCAGTTCGGCCGCGTGCTCGAACGTAGGGAGCTGCGCGTCACGTACCGCGACGGCGGTTTCTTCCTCAACTACTGGGAGACGCAGCTTCCGGTCGCCGCGCGCACCTCGACGCTCGTGCTACGCCTCGCGCTCGACAGCGCGCGCGCGCGGCTCGCGGAGTCCGACCCGAACGCGCTTGAGCTTGAGAGCATCATCACCGCGCTCGAACACCTGCCGCCGCGCACCGAGACCGACCCGGCGCGCCTGCGCGAGCGGCGGCGCGAGAAGGACGTGGTGCGCCGCCGCCTCTCGACGCTCGTCAAGGAGAGCAACGAAATCCGCGCGGCCGTCCACGACGCTCTGGCAAGATTGAACGGGACGGAGGGTAAACCCGAGAGCTTCGACCAACTCGAAGAACTCATCAGCCGTCAAGCCTACCGCCTGAGCTTCTGGCGCGTGGCCGCCGACGAGATCAACTACCGGCGCTTCTTCGACGTGAACGAGCTGGCCGCGCTCCGCGTCGAGGAGCGGCCCGTCTTCGCGGCCGTCCACGAAGTCGTCCTGCGCCTCGTCCGGCAGGGGCTCGTCACGGGCTTGCGCGTCGATCACGTGGACGGGCTGCTCGACCCGCTCAAGTACCTTTCGAACCTACAGCGCGAGGCGAGAGGGCGTCACGACGAGGCGCGCCCGTTCTACGTCGTCGTCGAGAAGATTCTCGGGCACGACGAGCTGCTGCGGCGCGAGTGGCCGGTGCAGGGGACGACCGGCTACGAGTTCATGAACCTGCTCAACGGCGTCTTCGTGGACGCGGCGAACGGGCAGGCTTTGCGCGAGCTGTACGCGGAGTTCACAGGCGCGCGCGTGCGCTTCAACGACCTGCTCTACGAGTCCAAGCGGCTCATCTTGAAAGCCGCGATGTCTTCGGAGCTGTACGTCCTCTCGCGGCGCCTGACGCGCATCGCCGAGCGCAGCCGCTACACGCGCGACTTCACGCAGAACAGCCTGCACCACGCGCTGACGGAGACAATCGCCTGCTTCCCCGTCTACCGCACCTACATCCGCCGCACGCAGGCGACGGTGAGCCCCGACGACCGCCTCAACATCAACGCCGCCGTGCGCGAGGCCAAGCGGCGCAACCCGGCCGAGGACACTTCGGTCTTCGACTTCATCGCCTCGCTCCTGCTGCTCAAAGACCCGAAGGGGACGGACGCCCACGAGCGCGCCGAGCGGCGCGACTTCGCGCTCCGCTTCCAGCAGTTGACGAGCCCCGTCACGGCCAAAGGACTTGAGGACACGGCCTTCTACCGCTTCTACCCACTCGCCTCACTCAACGAGGTCGGCGGCGAGCCCGCGCTCATCGGCGTCTCTTCGGAGCGCTTCCACGAGCGCAACCGCGACCGGCAGGAGACGTGGCCGCACGCGCTCTCGGCCACCTCGACGCACGACACCAAGCGCGGCGAGGACACGCGCGCGCGCATCAACGTCCTCTCCGAGATTCCCGAAGAGTGGAACCGCGCGCTCCACCGCTGGCGCGAGCTGAATCGCGCGCGTAAGGCTTCCATCGACGGCTCGAAGGCGCCCGACGCGAATGAGGAATATTTAATCTACCAGACGCTCGCCGGCACTTGGCCGCTCGAAGGGGTGACGGATGAAAGTCGTGGTGACTACACGTCCCGCTTGCAGGAGTACATGCGGAAGGCTTTGAAGGAGGCGAAGCAACACACGAGCTGGATCAACCCGAACGAGGAGTACGAGCGCTCCGTCTCGGACTTCGTCGCCGCGCTCCTCGACCCTTCGGTCAGCAGCAATTTCATCCGAGACTTCGAAGAGTTTCAGAAACTCACGACGCGCGCCGGGCTGCTCAACTCGCTCTCTCAAATTCTGCTTAAGACGACGGCGCCCGGCGTGCCAGACTTCTACCAGGGGACGGAGCTTTGGGCGTTCACGCTGGTTGACCCGGACAACCGGCGGCCGGTCGATTACGAACTGCGCCGTCGGCTGCTCGCCTCGTTGCGCGACGTTGGAGCAGGCGACGTGTCGGAGTTCGTCGGAGGCTTGCTCGAACGGCCCGAGGACGGCCGCGTCAAGCTGTACGTGACGGCGCGGGCGCTCAACTTCCGGCGCGAGCGTGCGGCGCTCTTCGCGCGCGGCGAGTACCTGCCGCTGAGCGCCTCGGGCCGCCGCGCCGACCACGTCGTCTCGTTCGCGCGCACGCTCGACGAAGAGACGGCGGTCGTCGTCGCCGCGCGCTTCTTCACGCGCCTCGGCGTCGGGCGTGAAGGCGCCCTCGGACTCAAGCGGGAAGTTTGGGGCGGCACGGCGCTTCACCTCGAAGGCGTCGAGGCCGGGCGCTACCGCGACGTGCTCACCGGGCGCGAGTTCGAGTCGCTCGACGGCGTGCTGCAAGTCGGAGAGATTCTGTCGCCGCTGCCCGTCGCGCTGCTGGCGCGCGTGTCGGACGAAGTGTGATGAACAAGGGGGAAGGATGACGACGGTGGTTAGGGAACTGGATACGGCGAAGGCCGCGGCGTGGGAGCTGCGCTTCGGCGCGCGGCCGCAGGGGGACGGGAGCACTGTGTTCCGCGTGTGGGCTCCGCGCGCGGAGAGCGTCGGCGTGAAGGTTCTCGGCGACGAGCCGCGCACGTTCCCGTTGGAGGATGTGGGCGAAGGCGTCTTCGAGGCGCGCGTTCCCGAAGTGGCTGCGGGCGCGGACTACTTCTACGTCGTGCACGGGAATGAGCGGCCCGACCCCGTCTCGCGCTTTCAGCCCTCCGGGGTGCACGGCCCTTCGCGCGTCGTCGAGCCCGACGAGTTTAATTGGACGGACACGGATTGGAAGGGGCTCGCGCTCAGGGACTACGTCGTCTACGAGCTGCACACGGGGACGTTCACGCCCGAAGGAACGTTCGAGTCCGTCATCACGAAACTCGCGCACCTGAAGTCGCTCGGCGTGACGGCAGTCGAGCTGATGCCCGTCGCAGAGTTCCCGGGCTCGCGCAACTGGGGCTACGACGGCGCGCACCTCTACGCGCCGCAGTCCAGCTACGGCGGGCCGGAAGGCTTGAAGAGGTTGATCGACGCGTGCCACCGCGAGGGGCTCGCCTTCGTGCTGGATGTCGTCTACAACCACCTCGGCCCCGAAGGTAACTACGCGGGCGAGTACATGCCGCTCTACAGCGAGGCGCACAAGTCGCCGTGGAGCGCGGGGCTCAACTTCGACGGCGAGGGGGCGGAGGGCGTCCGCCGCTACTTCGTCGAGAACGCGCTCTACTGGCTGACCGAGTACCGCGTGGACGCGCTGCGCCTCGACGCCGTCCACGCCATCGTAGACACGAGCCGAAAACACTTGCTTCGACAGCTCGCCGAAGAGTTCCACGCGCAGGCCGAGGCGTTAGGCCGCCGCGCCTACCTCATCGCCGAGAGCGACCTCAACGACGTGCGCGTCCTCCAGCGGGAAGGCGAAGGCTACCTGATAGACGCGCAGTGGAGCGATGACTTTCATCATTCACTTCACGCAATTTTGACGAAGGCCGACCGCGGCTACTTCGCAGACTTTGGCAGGGTGGAGGATTTGGCGAAGGCGATTGAGCAGGGCTTCGTCTACTGCGGTCAGCATTCCATCTTCCGCGGCAAGTGTCACGGCACGCGTTCGGTCGAAATGCCGGGCCAGCAGTTCGTCGTCTGCATACAGAACCACGACCAGATCGCGAACGGCTACTGGGGCGACCGCCTGTCGCGCGTCGTCGAGCCCGCGCGGCAAAGGCTCGCGGCGGCGATCCTCCTGTGCGGCGCGCCGAACGTGCCGATGCTCTTCATGGGCGAGGAGTGGGGCGCGCGCTCGCCCTTCCTCTACTTCACGAGCCACACCGACCCGGAGTTGGGGCGCGCCGTGCGCGTCGGGCGCAAGGAGGAGTACACCGCCTTCGTCCGCGAGGAGGGCGAGACCGAATCGACCATCGGCGGCTTCTCCGACCCACAGTCCGAGATTACCTTCGTCCGCTCGAAGCTCGACTGGGAGTGTTTAATCAAGCAGCCGCACGCGGGCATGCTCGCCTTCTACCAAGACCTGCTCGCGCTCCGACGCGAGCACGCCCCACTCTCGAACTGCGACAAGACGCGCACGCGCGTCCGCTTCGACGAGGACGAACGCCGGCTCACAATCGAGCGCGGCGACGAGACCGGCGCGCGTGCCGTCCTTCTCTGCAACCTCTCACCCGAAGCCCGGCCCGTGCCTTCCGCCGAAGGCGCGTGGCGACTCGTGCTTTGGAGCGGCGACCAACGCTACGGCGACACGTTGCAGCCCGCGCCGCCCGAGCGCGTCGAAGGCGGGCAGGCCGTCGAACTCGCCGGCTGGGGCGCGGCGCTCTACATCTCTGAGGCGTAAGATGAGACGGCTCAAATTTCAAATTTCAAATCATTAATCAGGAGCAACTAATGCAAGTCTGGCCCGGGCAGCCCTACCCGCCGGGCGCGACGTGGGACGGCGCGGGCGTCAACTTCGCGCTCTTCTCCGAGCACGCCACGGCGGTCGAGTTATGTCTGTTCGACTCCGAAGACCCCGCGCGCGCGACGGCGCGCGTCCAACTTGCCGAACGCACAGACCTCGTCTGGCACGCGTACCTGCCCGAGGCGCGGCCCGGGCAGCTCTACGGCTACCGCGTCCACGGCCCCTACGAGCCGCAGGCCGGCCACCGCTTCAACCCGCACAAGCTCCTCATAGACCCTTACGCGAAGGCCATCGCCTCGACCGTCGCCTGGGACGACGCGGTCTTCGGCTACACCCTCGGCAGTGACGACGCCGACCTCTCCTTCGACGAGCGCGACAGCGCACCTTACGTCCCGAAGTGCGTCGTCGTCGATCCGGCCTTCAGCTGGGGCGACGACGCGCGGCCGCGCACGCCCTGGCACAAGACGCTTATCTACGAGCTGCACGTCAAAGGTTTTACGAAGCGTCACCCCGACGTGCCCGAGGAGCTGCGCGGCACCTACGCGGGGCTCGCGCACCCGTCCGTCGTCGAGTACCTGCACTCGCTCGGCGTGACGGCGGTCGAGTTGATGCCCGTCCACCAGTTCGTCTCCGACAAGTTCATACAGGACAGGGGACTCACGAACTACTGGGGCTACAACTCCGTCGGCTTCTTCGCGCCCGACGTGCGCTACTCCTCGACGGGGACGCGGGGGCAGCAGGTCTCCGAGTTCAAGACGATGGTCAAGACCCTCCACCGCGAAGGGATAGAAGTCATCCTCGACGTGGTCTACAACCACACGGGCGAGGGGAACCACTTCGGGCCGACGCTCGCGTTCCGCGGGATCGACAACGCCGCGTACTACCGGCTCGTGCACAGCCAGCCGCGCTACTACATGGACTTCACCGGCTGCGGCAACACCCTGAACATGGTGCACCCGCGGACGCTGCAAATCATCATGGACTCCTTGCGTTACTGGGTGCTTGAGATGCACGTGGACGGCTTCCGCTTCGACCTCGCCTCGGCGCTCGCGCGCGAGCTGCACGACGTTGACCGGCTCGGCTCGTTCTTCGACATCATCCATCAAGACCCCGTGCTCTCGCAGGTCAAGCTCATCGCCGAGCCGTGGGATTTGGGCGAGGGCGGGTACCAGGTCGGCAACTTCCCTGTCCTGTGGGCCGAGTGGAACGGCGTCTACCGGGACAACGTGCGTAGTTTCTGGCGCGGAGACCCGGGGCAGCTCGACGACCTCGCCTTCCGCCTGACGGGGAGCAGTGATTTGTACGAGCGGAGCGGGCGCCGGCCTTACGCCAGCATCAACTTCGTGACCGCGCACGACGGGTTCACCCTGCGCGACCTCGTCAGCTACAACGAGAAGCACAACGAGGCCAACCAGGAGGGCAACCGCGACGGCCACGACCACAACATTAGTTGGAACTGTAGCGTCGAAGGCCCGACCGAAGACCCCGAGGTCAACGCGCTGCGCGCGCGCCAGCAGCGCAACTTCCTGGCGACGCTTTTGCTGTCGCAGGGCGTGCCGATGCTCGTCGCGGGCGACGAGACGGGGCGCACGCAAGGGGGCAACAACAACGCCTGGTGCCAGGACAACGAAATCTCCTGGGTGGACTGGGACTGGGACGAGCAGGGGCGCGACCTGCTTGAGTTCACGCGCCAGCTCATCCGCGTCTTTCACCAGCACCCCGTGCTGCGCCGCCGCAAGTTCTTTCAAGGCCGCCCCGTGCGCGGCGCGGAGATTAAGGACATCGAGTGGTTCCGCCCTGACGGACAGGAGATGACCGACCACGACTGGCGCAACGAGCAGGCGCGCTCTCTCGCCGTGCGCCTCGCGGGCGACGACATCGACGAGGTTGACGAGCGCGGCCGTCGCGTGACCGACGACACGCTGCTACTGCTTTTGAACGCGCACCACCGCGCCGTCTCCTTCACGCTGCCCGCGCATCGTGGGGGCGACAGTTGGGAGCAGTTGCTCGACACGCGCGAGAGCGTCGGCCGCCGCAAGACTCGCAGAACCACGCGCGGCGGCGGCACCTACCGCATCGAGCCGCGCTCGCTCGCGCTCTTCCGTCTGGAACCGGGCAGCGAGGGTGTGCAGGAGGGCGAGCCGAAGCGAATCGAAGAGGCGGAGCCTGCGGTTCAGGAGGCGCCGCCTGTCTACGAAGGGGAGCCGCCGGTCGAGTCTGTCTTCTGCGCCAACGCCGACACCATCGTCCCGCTCGACGCGGGCTTCTGCCGCGCATGCAGCCGACAGGTCAGCGAAGGCGACGGCATCCACCGCCCCGTCACGCCCGACATGCTCAAGCCGCTCGACCACGCCACGACCGAAGTCCCCGAGACCGAAGCGCAGGGCAAGGTCGGCGACGAAGATAACGAAGACGATTAACCACAAAGAGAGACACGGCTTGAAGAGATATAACTCAACAAGCCGTGTCTCTGTGTCTCTGTGGTTTGCTGCCTTTCACATATCTCAGTTCTTCTTCACCCAGTACGTGTCGCGCATCGCGTAGGAAGAGGTGGTGCGCGAGGAGGTGTCCACGAGGCGCGGCGAGATGAAGTCGGTGTGCGGCTGCGTGTCGAGGCTGTTGCGCGGGTGGCGCTGGAGCTGGCCGCCGCGCACCTCGGCGCGGTAGGTCTTGAAGGGCTTGCCGTTGACCTTCGCCACCACCGTGTACTCGCCGTCCGTCTTCGTCAAATCGGCCAGCGTCATCCAGCGCACCTGCTTCTCCGTGGGGAAGTGGAACTCGTGGTAGAAGAACTGCCAGTCGGTCTGCGTTATCACGACCGGGCTCCGCGTGGCGGCGACCTCCTGCGCGCCGCGCATGACGTGCAGCGTGACCATCGGGTTCTTCGTCCCCGGCGGCAGCTCCCGCAGGCTCGTCCACCAGTTGAATTCGAGGTGACTGTCGGGCACCTCCGGGCGGTCGGAGAAGTACGCGAGGTCGCGCCAAGGCCCCTCACGCACGAAGGTCGTGCGCGGGTTGAAGGGGTCGTTGTTCGACTCCTTCTTCATCGTGAACGGAAGCGTCGTGATGGGCTGGCCGTCAATCTGTACTGACAGCACGTAGTCGCCCGGCTCGCCGATGGGCGCGAGCCCGGCGACGGCGTCCGGCAGGTACATCCCGAACATCGTGTAGCTGGCGAGCGGCGTCTCAAGGCGCAGAGGGACGCTTGCGACCGCCGCCCCGCCCGCGCGCGTGATGATGAAAGTCGCTTTCCCTGAGCCTGCCGGCGGGAAGACGACCTCCAAACCCTCGACGAGAAAGCCGCCCTGGTTCTCGTAGAAGCGCAACTGCATGAGCGACTGGTATTCGATGGCGGACTTGTAAGTCTGCTGCCCCGACGCCGAGCCCGCGTTCGGGGCGGGGGCCGTCGCGGGCGTCGAAGCCGGCTCCGGTTGGTTCGTCGTCGGCTGGCTGCGATCCGGACGGAGACCCCTTCTCCTTATCTGACCGGCGGCCACGAGACTCGCCGCGATGATGATGCAGACGACAAGGACGGTTCTTCTCATGCGCGCTCCTCCGCTCCTGAAGGTGTGGCCCGTCGGCGGGCGGTTCTGAAGTCGTTGACGGTTGCGCTCGTGCGGGTCGGCAGTATCTTACACGCCGACCCGCTTATCAAGAGCTACGTTAACAGTCACGGCGAGGAGTCCGGCGCCTATTCGGACGCGCGAGGGCGGGGTTTGGTCTGAGAACTTACGTCCGCGCGCGCGTGAGGTCGCGTGCGGCGGCGTCGTCTGTCAGCCGAGCCTCCCGTAGATGGCCGTCATCTCGCGGAGCCTCCGGGCCAGTTCGTCGGTGAGCGCGCCTTGTGTGTAGCGCCAGTCCCAGTTGCCTTCGGTGCTGGCGGGGGTGTTCATGCGCGCTTCGGAGCCGAGGCCGAGCACGTCTTGCAGTTGCGCGACACTGAGGACGGCGACCGACATCTGCGCGGCGCGGACGAAGTCCCAGTTGATCTCGGAGCCGTCTGTGCCGAGGTACTTCAGACACAGGTCGCGCTCGCGCCTCTCCCATTCGGGGGCGCCTTCGCGGGAACGCTGTTTGAACCAGCCGACGACGGTGTCGTTGTCGTGCGTGCCGGTGTAGGCGACGGTGTTGCGCGTGTACTCGTGCGGGAGGTGCGTGTCGTGCGGGTCGCCGCCGAAGGCGAACTGGAGGACGCGCATGCCGGGGAAGTCGAACTCGTCGCGCAGAGCGTGCACGTCGGGCGTGATGGTGCCGAGGTCTTCGGCGACGATGGGGAGGTCTCCGCCGAGCGCGTCCTTCATCGCGTTGAAGACTTCGCGCCCGGGCGCCTCGACCCAGCGGCCGTGCTCGGCCGTCTCATGCTCGGCCGGCACCTCCCAGTAGGCCGCGAAGCCGCGGAAGTGGTCGAGCCGTACCACGTCCACGATCTTCAAAGTCTCGCGCACGCGCGCGACCCACCAGGCGAATTTGCCCTCGCGCATCCTGTCCCAGTCATAAATCGGGTTGCCCCAGAGCTGACCCGTCGCGCTGAAGGCGTCAGGCGGCACGCCCGCGACCACGCGCGGCGAACCGTCCTCTTTGAGCTTGAACAGCTCGGGCTTCGACCACACGTCGGCCGAGTTGTGCGCGACGAAGATGGGCATGTCGCCGACGACGCGCACGCCGCGCTCGTTGGCATAGCGCTTGAGTTTGAGCCACTGTTGGTAGAAGGCGTACTGCGCGAACTTGTGCGCCTCGACGCGTGAGGCTTTGGACTGGCGCGCGGCCTCGACCGCCGCCGGCTCGCACCGCGCGAGCCCCGGCGACCAAGTGTTCCACGGCCGGCCCTCGTACTCCTCCTTCAGCGCCGCGAAGAGCGCCCAGTCGTTGAGCCAGGTCGCGGCGAAGCCCTCGAAGCCCTCGTAGTCGCGCCGCAGGTCTTCGTCCTCTTTGAGCTTACGCGTGAAGTTCTTGAAAGCCTTCTCAAGGAGCCCGCGCTTGTACTCGACGACCTTGCCGTAATCGACGCGCTCGGCGGGGAGGTCCGGCACTTCGCGGATGTCCGAGTCGTCGAGCAGCCCCGACTCGACCAGCTTCTCGGGGCTCACGAGGCTGGTGTTGCCGGCGAAGGCCGAGAACGCCGAGTACGGCGAGTCGCCGTAGCCCGTCGGCCCGAGCGGCATGATCTGCCAGTACGCCTGCCCCGCCGCGGCGAGCCAGTCCACGAACCTGTAAGCCTCGCCGCCCAGATCGCCCACGCCGAACCGCCCCGGCAGACTCGTCGGGTGAAGCAGAATCCCGCTTGATCTTCTTAGTCTCATTTTCCCCCTACGCTATGCCAGTTATTAACTGATGTTACGCAGAGCAGAAGCCCTTGCTAAACTTGACCGATGAG
>CAXTSK010000083.1:0-13111 GCA_964246655.1 uncultured Pyrinomonadaceae bacterium | reverse complement strand
CCTTCGAGGAGCGCGGCACGCACAGCTTCGACGGACTGCCCGGCGACTGGCGCCTCTTCCGCGTCGAGCGCGGCGCGTGCGGATGAATGAGATGTCTATGAAGGTCGAGATACGCGCTGCCGTGTTGACGGTGAGTGACCGCAGCGCGCGCGGGGAACGTGAGGACGAGTCAGGGCCGATGTTGGCTGGGCTTCTACGCGAGGCGGGCGCAACGGTCGTCGTGCAGGAAATTGTTTCGGACGAGCTTGAGCCGCTTGCCGAACGTCTGCGCGCGCTCGCCGAGCGCGAGGACGTTAACCTCGTCGTGACGACCGGCGGGACGGGCCTCGGCCCGCGCGACAACACGCCCGAGGCCACGCGCTCGATCATCGAAAGGGAAGTGCCCGGCATCCCCGAAGCGATGCGCGCCGAGACGCTCAGACAGACCCCGACGGCCGTACTCTCCCGCGCCGTCTGCGGCACGCGCTCCGGCGCCCTCGTCGTCAACCTGCCGGGCTCGCCGAAAGGCGTGCGCGAATGCTTCGCCGTCATCCGCCCCATCCTCGCACACGCCCTCGCGCAACTCGCCGGGGGCGACCATAAATAGAAAGCTTTTGACAACATCGGACGCGCGGCCTAGAATCCGCACAGTTCTTCACGTCGCCGCACGCACTTGCGCACCAACCGAAGGCGAGACAAGAGATGCTGAGCGCGTTCCTACTGCAAGCGAACACGGCCGCTACGGGCGGGCCTTTGACGGCCTATTGGCCCGTGATGATCTTCCTCTTGGTGGCGGCGGTCTTCCCCGTCTTGCCCGTGGTCCTGGGCCGCTTCGTGCGGCCGAACCTCTACGGCAAGGCGAAGATGCGCCCGTACGAATGCGGCATCGACCCCGTGACCGAGGCGCACGACCGCTTCACCGTGCGCTACTACATCGTGGCGATGCTCTTCCTCGTCTTCGACGTGGAGACCATCTTCCTGCTGCCCTGGGCCATCATCTTCATGGGCGACGAGTTCTCCTTCACCAAGTTCGCGCTCCTTGAGATGTTCGTCTTCATCGGCATCCTCGTCGTCGGCTACTACTACGCCTGGCGCAAGGGCGCCCTCGAATGGGCTTAAGTTCAAAGTTACATATGGCTGAGCATCAAGAAGGCATCGTACTGACAACGGTTGACTCGATCTTCAACGCGCTGCGGCGGAACGTGGCCGCGCCGGTGATGGGAGCGAAGCCCGTGCGGGGGTTGGTCAACTGGGGGCGCAAGTCGGCGCTGTGGCCGATGACGTTCGGGCTCGCGTGCTGCGCCATCGAGATGATCGCGGCCGGCTCGTCACGCTTCGACATCGACCGCTTCGGCGCGGGCGTCTTCCGCCCCTCGCCCCGCCAGAGCGACCTCATCATCGTCGCCGGCACGGTAACTTTGAAGATGGGGCCGGTCGTGCGCCGCGTCTACGACCAGATGCCCGAGCCGAAGTGGGCCATCGCGATGGGCGCGTGCGCCTCGACGGGCGGGCCGTTCGACTCCTACTCGACGATGCAGGGCGTTGACCGCGTCATCCCCGTGGACGTTTACATCCCGGGCTGCCCGCCGCGCCCCGAGGCTTTGCTCTACGGCCTCATGTGCCTGCAAGAGATCATCATGCGCGAGGCGCCCGCCGCCTACATCTTCGAGTCCGACGGCTCAGTCCATCGCCGCCGCGAACTCCCCGAAGACGACGAAGCCTCGCTCGCCGACATCGCCCCCCTCGACGCCGAAGCCGCCGAAGTCGTCGCCGAAGTCCGAAGCTGAAGGAAGGCAAGCGCAAGGCGTAAACCGTGAACCGTGACAAGAAGGAATCATCTTCTCTCTTGTCACGGTTCACGGTTTACGGTTTACGCCTTTTCTTAAACGAGGCCGATGAGGTGGCGCGTGTCGTTGAGGGCTTTGATGCGGATGAGGCCGCCGTGTTCGATGGAGAAGCGCGTGACGCCGCAGTTGTTGGAGGAGAGCCAGACGGGTTTGAGGTGCGGGGCGTCGAGGGCGCCCATGAGGTGGAGGGCGAGGATGCAGATGGTGCCGGTGTGAGAGAAGAGGGCGAGGGTGCCGCCGCGTTGGCGTTCGATGGCGCGGTCGAGTTCGACGGCGGCGCGGTCGAGGAGTTGGCGGTAGCTCTCGCCGCCCGAGAGCACGTGCTCGAAGTCGCGTCGGAGCAGTGCGGCGTACTCTTCGGGGTGAGCGGCGGCCGCCTCTTCGAAGGTCAGCCCTTCCATCAGGCCGACGCTGCGCTCGCGCAGGGCCGCCGTCTTTGTGATTTCCAGACCGGTCGCGCGCGCTAAGGGCTCGGCCGTCTGCACGGCGCGCAAAAGGTCGCTCGAATAGATGGCAGTCACGCGCTCGTTCGCAAGGGCGCGCGCCGTCACCTCAGCCTGTCGGTGCCCTAGTTCGCTCAAGGGCGTCGGCGAGTGGCCGCCGAACCTGCTCTCGGCGTTGCCCTGCGACTGGCCGTGGCGGACGAGTAGAACGCGCGTCGTTTCCATAAACAAGAGCGTGAACCGTAAACCGTAAACCGTGACAAGAAGAGAGCAGTTCTTATCTTGTCACGGTTTACGGTTCACGGTTTTCAGGCCGCGACCGTTTCGGCCTTGAGCTTCTCGGCCTGGTAGTGTGCGACGAGGGCGTTGATGAACTCGTCGAGGGCGCCCTCCATGACGAGGTCGAGCTGGTGGATGGTGAGGCCGATGCGGTGGTCGCTGACGCGGTTCTCCTTGAAGTTATAGGTGCGAATCTTCTCGGAGCGGTCGCCGCTGCCGACCATCGAGCGGCGCTCCGAAGCCTGGGCCTCATGCTGCTTCTGCTCTTCGAGTTCCTGCAAGCGCGCGCGTAGGACGCGCATCGCCTTCTCGCGGTTCTTGATCTGCGACTTCTCGTCCTGCATCGAGACGACGACGCCCGTCGGCATGTGCGTGATGCGCACGGCCGAGTAGGTGGTGTTGACCGACTGCCCGCCCGGCCCCGACGAGCAGAAGGTGTCGATGCGGAGGTCGTTCTGGTTGATCTTCACGTCAACCTCTTCGGCCTCGGGCAGCACGGCGACGGTGACGGCGGAGGTGTGGATGCGGCCGGAAGTCTCGGTCTGCGGGACGCGCTGGACGCGGTGGACGCCCGATTCGTGCTTGAGCTTCGAGTAGACCTTGTCGCCGGAGATTTCGGCGATGGCCTCCTTGAGCCCGCCGATGCCCGACTCGGAGGCGTCGAGGACTTCCATCTTCCAGCCCTGGCGCTCGGCGTAGCGGCCGTACATGCGGAGCATCTCGGCGGCGAAGAGCGTCGCCTCGTCGCCGCCCGTGCCGGCGCGGATTTCGAGGATGACGTTCTTCTCGTCGTTCGGGTCGCGCGGCAGCAGCAGCACGCGCAGGTCTTCCTCGACTTTCTCAAGTCGCCCTTCGAGCGCGGTCATCTCGGAGCGCGCCATCTCGCGCATCTCCTCGTCGTCCGAGAGGTCGAAGAGCTCCTTGGCGCCCGACAGCTCCGACTTGATCTGCTTCCACTCGCGGTACTTCGTCACCATCTCGCCCATGCCGCGGTGCTGCTTGTTGAGCTTCGCGTAGTTCGCGGGGTCGTTGTAGACCTCGGGCTGCGACAGCTCCTCGGTCAGAGCCTCATAACGCGCTTCGATCTGTTCGAGTTTGTCTAGCATGGCTGTTTACGATAACGGCGCGGGCACCGGCTCGGCGGGCGGCGGCTCCAACTTCAAAGATTCTTTGAGCGCGACGATGGCCACTTCGAGTTGCTTGTCGTCCGGTTCCTTGGTCGTGATGTTCTGGAGCCAGACGCCGGGGAGCGTGATGAGCTTGAAGAAGAAGCCGCCCTCCTTCTTCGCCGAGAGCCGGATGATCTCGTAGCTTAGGCCGGCGACGACGGGGATGAACGCGACGCGCACGGCGATGTTGTAGGCGAACGAACTGAAGGAGACGACCGAGAAGAGCACGATGGAGACGAGCATCACGACCATCAGGAAGCTCGTCCCGCAGCGCGGGTGCTGGCGCGGCTGGACGCGCGCGTTCTCGACCGTGAGCGGGAGGCCCGACTCCCAGTTAAAGACCGTCTTGTGCTCTGCCCCGTGATACTCGAAGACGCGCCGGATGTCTTTCGAGAAGGAGAAGCTGCCGATCATCAGGATGAAGATCGCCATCCTGATGAGGCCGTCGATGAGGTTGAAGGCGACGTTCGGCTTCACCGGCTTGAGGTAGCCGCGGACGTTGTCATACGTGCGCGAATACCACGGCGCGTCGGCCGTTTGCGCTTCCGAAGAGGGCGCCGCCTCGGACTCGGGCCGCTTGATGTCGCCGGCCGCCTGCTCCTGCCGCGCGGCGGCGGGCACGCCGCGGTCGGCCCAGCCCATGCCGATGAAGAGCGCGTTGGTGAGCACGAGCGGCGCGACGACGAAGAGCAGCACGTTGAAGACGAGCGCGAAGGCGATGGAACCGAAGGCCGCGGCCGAGCCGCGCTTCAGCTCGTCCTCGGGGCGCTTCTTCGTCGGGACGGGGAAGAGGCCGGGGACGCCGCCGGTAATGCCCGCGAAGTCGCCCTCGCCCTCGACGACCGCGGGCGTCAGTGCCACCGCCTCCGCCGTCTCTTCCTCGACGAAGGCTTCGGCGGCAGAGTAGTTGAGCGCCTTGATGCCGAGCGCCATCGACTGCACGAGCACGGCCGCGCCGCGGAGCACCGGCAGCTTCAAAGCCGGGTACTTGTCGCTCCACTTCGGCAAGGAAGCGCCCGTGTGCGTGATGGTGCCGTCGGGGCGGCGCACCGCGATGGCGTAAGCCGAGGGCGTGCGCATCATCACGCCCTCGATGACGGCCTGGCCGCCGACAATCAGGTCTTTCTCGTTGGCGCTCATGATAACTCCGTGAAGTAAATGGTGAATGGTAAATGGTAAATGGATTGAAGACGCTCGGCGCGTACCGCCTGTTAGTAAACTACCATTTACTATTCACCATTTACCATTCACCAAAGAAAGACGCCGACCTTCGATGCGGCGCTTCTTTCTTCATCCCTGGCGGGCGGAAAGAGGTCGGCCGCGGGCGCGAAAGGTCGGCGTCCGGGTTTAGGTAGCTAATACTGGCTGCGTAGGATCGGCGTCATACGCACAGACCGAGCGGCTCAGGCGTTGGCGGTCTCGGGCGCGGGCGCTTCGGTCTTCTTGCCGTAGCGCTTGTTGAAGCGGTCAACGCGGCCGGCCGTGTCAATCAGCTTCTGCTTGCCCGTGAAGAACGGGTGGCACTCCGAGCAGATTTCGAGGTGGAGATCGTCCTTCTTCGTCGAGCGCGTCTGGAAGTTGTTGCCGCAGGCGCAGTGGACGTTGATCTCGTGGTAGTTGGGATGAATTCCTTGCTTCATTTCTCTTTCCTCTCAGATAGAAGGCCCCGGGCGGCCTCGAACAAAGCCCCATCTTACCGACGCTGGTCGCGCATCGTCAAGTTGTGCAAGGACTTGGATGCACGACTTGGCGCCCTGATTGCCCGCCTGTCAGGGCGCGCGGCGGGGTCTGTTGACACGCGTCCAAATCGCGTGTTACAAACGCGTCGAACACACCTTTGAAGCTTTTCCGTTAGAGTACCTTGAAAGTCATACAAGCCGCACTCATGAGCGAGTAGGGACACCTGAAAGCAGTGCCCGACCTACGTCCTTACGCCGAGTCGGACAATGGGACGCGATGACGGACGAACCGAAAAACCCTCCGGAATCCAACGATACCTCACGGTCTGAAAGCGACGAAACACGCCGCGCGGCAGCTACATTCCCGACAGCAGATGAAGAGAGAGCGCCGGCCTCTCCCACGTCGGACGCCGCGGACGCCGGAGAGCTTCCGCCGCCGCCCGACGCGAACAAGCCGCGGCCCACGCCCGAGAGTCAGGCCGCTCTGACCGGCAAAGCGCCCTCGGGCAGTTCGACTTCAGGCACGACCGTCCCGGCCTCCACGGGCGCGTCGGAAAAAGCTCCCGCGCCGACGCCCAAGTCCAAACCGGCCGCACCCCCTTCAAACGAGACCCCCGAAGAGAAGAAGGCACGCCTCGAACGCATCATCGCCGAGGCGAAGGCGAAGAAGGAGGCTGCCGCCGCCGCCCAGGCGGAGGCCGGTGGAGAAAGTGAAGCGCCGCCGCCCCCCGGCGGCAAGTCGCCCGAAGTCGGCGATCCCTTGAAGAGCCCTTCGCAGGCCGACCTCGAACGCGCCGCCAAGATTGCCGAAGCGAAGGCGCGCGCCGCGGCCGCCAAAGAGGCCGCAGCCGCGAAGACGCCCGCCGCCGCCCCCGGCGCTGAGAAGACAGCCGCCGCCAAACCTGCTGCGCCTGCCGCCGCGGGTGCCGGCATCCCGAAGCCTCCCGTCAAGAAGAAGGACGAAGGGCCGAAGCCGGTCGAGTCGAACGACCACCCGCTCTTCAAGCGCTTACGCGGGCGCTTCGGCGACGCGGTCGAAGGAGCCTTCACCTTCGTCAACCAGCTCTCGATTCACGTCAAGGCCGAGTCAATCGTCGAAGTCTGCAAGGCGCTGCGCGACGACGCGGAGACGCCCTTCGACTACCTCTCCGACCTGACCTGCGTCCACTGGCCCGAGCGCGAGGAGTCGCCCTTCGAGGTCGTCTACAACCTCTACTCCATCTCGAAGAACGAGCGCGTGCGCGTGAAGGCCGCGGCGGGCGAGCCGGGCATCGACAGCGTCACCAACGTCTGGCCCACGGCCAACTGGATGGAGCGCGAGGCGTACGACCTGTTCGGCGTCGCCTTCAACAATCACCCGGACTTGCGCCGCCTGCTCCTGCCGAAGGATTGGGACGGACACCCCTTGAGGAAGGACTACCCGCTGGAATTCATGGAGAACGAGTGGACGACGCGCCACCTGCCCGAGTTCACCGAAGTCCAGCGCGAGCAGCTCGCGCAGCGCCGCGCCTACGGCCTCGAAATCCTCCAGACGCCCGACGAGCGGCGCATCCGCGAAATCTTCCGCGACGGGCGCGACCCGCTGCCGAAGGAGCACAAGTAGAAGTCATGCACCCGAAAGACCTCGCCGCCAAGTACGAAGTGAAGGTCTTCGACAGCCCCTCGGCCGCCGAAGCCGCGGGCTTCCGACTCGGCCAACGCATGAGCCCACGCAACGTCTGGAACCGCGACTCCGCCGCCTCCGCCATCCTCTTCGACCTGCTCGGCAAAAGAAAAAGGGGCGAAGTCTCCGAGGTCGCGCTCGTCCTTGAGACGGCCAGCGTCGCGGGAGCGTTTAAGGAAGTCAATAGTGAATAGTCAATAGTGAATAGTTAAAACAGGCATTCTTACCATTCACTATTTACCATTCACCATCCACCAAATATGCACCAGGTAGAAGTCGCGACAACGCAGGAGACCTTACTCGACAACCCCGAGATGGTCTTGAACATGGGGCCGCAGCACCCTTCGACCCACGGCGTGCTGCGCGTCGTCCTGCGCCTCGACGGCGAGACCGTCATCGACCTCGACTGCGACATCGGCTTCCTCCACCGCGGGATGGAGAAGATCGCGGAGAACCGTCTCTACCCGATGATCGCGCCCTACTGGGACCGGCTCGACTACATCGCGGCCGTCTCGAACGGGCTCGTCTGGGTCGAGACTGTCGAGCAGATGTTGGGGCTCGAAGTCCCGCCGCGCGCGCACTACCTCCGCGCCATCCTGACGGAGCTGAACCGCATCTCCTCGCACCTGCTCTGGCTCGCCACGCACGCGCTCGACATCGGCGCCTTCACCGTCCTGCTCCACGCGCTGCGCGAGCGCGAAGAGATTCTGAAGATATTCGAGCAGCAGTTCGGCGCGCGCCTGACCTGTCACGCGTGGCGCATCGGCGGGATGCCGAACGACGCCTACGAGGGTTTTACCGAGGACGTGCAGCAGTTCGTCGATAACTTCTCGAATCGGATCGACCAGTACGAGACGCTGCTTTCGGAGAACCGCATCTGGCTCGGCCGCACGGTCGGCATCGGGGTCATCTCGGCGGCGGACGCGATAGCCATCGGGCTCTCCGGCCCGGCGCTGCGCGGCTCGGGCGTCGCGTGGGACATACGCAAGGCCCGACCCTACGCGGCCTACGCCGACCTCGACTTCGAAGTGCCCGTCGGCGAGAACGGCGACACCTACGACCGCTACCTCGTCCGCCTCGCGGAGATGCGCCAGTCGCGCCGCATCGTCCAGCAGGCTTTGCAGCAGATGCCCGGCGGCCCCGTCAACGCCAAGGTTCCGAAGGTCATCAAGCCGCCCGCGGGCGACTACTACCACTCCATCGAAGGCCCGAAGGGCGAGATCGGTTGTTATTTAGTGAGCGACGGCACGAGCCGCCCGTACCGCGTCCGCGTCCGCCCGCCGTGCCTCATCAACCTCCAGGCGCTGCGGCAGATGTGCGTCGGCCACCTCGTCGCCGACGTGGTCGCCATCATCGGCACGTTGGACATCGTGCTCGGGGAAATAGATCGTTAGTGAATGGTTAATGGTAAATGGTGAATAGATAAAAACCATTTACCATTGACCATTCACTATTCACCAAGGCATGAACATCATCCGCCTACCCGTGCAGAAGATGACGCGCGAGGCTTTCGCGCCGTACGGCATGCTGCTCGACCGGCGCGGGTCGATTGACGTGGACATCGGGATGGGCGTGCCGTCCATCACGGGCGCGACGGCCGACCCGCGCCCTTTCAAGTTCGACTTCATGGCGCGCCACCGCCACACGATGCAGGTCTTCTCGCCGCTCGCGGGCTCGCAGGCCGTCATCTGCGTGGCGCCGCCGAACGGCCTCGACGCCCCCGACGCCGACAAGGTCGTCGCCTTCCTCGTCGAAGGGCGCCTGCCTTACGCGTACTTCCGCGGCACCTGGCACACGCCGCCCTTCGCCACCGGCGAGTGGTACTCCTACCTCGTCGTAGACCGCAAGGGCACCCTCGACGAAGACCTCGAACTGGTGGACATGAGGAGTGCGCGCGGCTGCACGTTCGAGATAGAGGTTCAAGGCTGAAGATGAGGAGGCGCACAGTCATGACGGCGACGAAGAGACTCCTGGGCGCGGCGGCGCTCTTGCTCTTCTGCGCCGCGGCGATACACGCGCAGGGGCGCGCGTCGCAGTGTAACGCCCCGATGAAAGAGCCCGTCTCTTTCGTCCCGCTCCCGGGCCACCCCTTCAGCACCATCTCGACGCCCGACGGCTGCTGGCTCTTCGTCGCCGTCATCAGCTCCAACCCGCGCTCGTCCAACGGCGTCGCACTGCTCAGACGCCGCGGCGGCGAGATCACTGTAGAGAAAGTCTTCCCCGTCGAGGCCGAGCCGACGGGCATGACGCTGACGCACGACGGCAAGCTGCTCGTCGTCGCCGACGGCGACTACGTCGTCTTCATGGACGTGGCGCGCATGACCGGCGGCGGCGCAGGCGGCGACCCCGTCCTCGGCTACATCAAGGACGGAGAGTCCCCCGGCAGCGTCTACGTCAACACGTCGGCCGACGACAAACTTCTCTTCGTCAGCGACGAGAACGAGAAGGCCGTCACCGTCATCAACCTGCAAAAGGCGCGCGCCGAAGGCTTCAAAGAGTCGGCCATCGTCGGGCGGATTCCGACCGGCGTCGCCCCCATCGCGCTCACCTTCTCGCCCGACGGCCGCTGGCTCTACACGACCAGCCAGCGCGCGCCCGAGAGCCTGAAGTGGCCGGTCGAGTGCAAGCCCGAGGGCTTAGACCCGGCGACGGCGCAGCCGCGCTATCCGCAGGGCGCCATCATCGTCGTGGACGTGGCGAAGGCCGCGACCGACCCCGCGAACTCCGTCGCCGCGAGCGTGCAGGCCGGTTGCAGCCCCGTCCGGCTCGCCATCTCGCCCGACGGCGCGCGCGTCTACGTCACCGCGCGCAACAGCAACGCGCTGCTCGCGTTCGACACGGCGAAGTTTCAGACCGACGCCGCGAACGCGCGCGTCGGCACCGTGCCCGTCGGCAGCTCGCCCGTCGGCGTAGCCGTCGTGAACGAGGGACGGCAGGTCGTCGTCTCCAACTCGAACCGCTTCGCGAGCGATCAGACGAAGCGGCAGACTTTGACCGTCATCGACGCGGCGCGCGTGGGCGAGGGCGCGGCGGCCGTACAGGGGAGCGTCCCGGCGGGCCTCTTCCCGCGCGAGTTCGGTCGCTCGCCCGACGGGCTGACGCTCTTCATCTCCAATTACATTTCGAGCGAGCTTGAAGTAATCGACCTCAAGCGCATGCAGCCGTCGAGATGAGAAAGTCTTTCGTCCTGCTTCTGATTCTTCTGCTGCCGGCGGCGGCAGCGCGCGGGCAGGGGCCGGTCGCAGACCCCGAGGCCGAGGCGGTGAGGAAGGTCGTCGAGACCTACCTCTACACCGAAGAGGTAGACGAAAAGAAGGAGACGTTCCTCGAAGGCGCGCGCATCGTCTTCGTCGGCCCGGACGGCAAGCAGAGCCGAGTCGAGTCCGGCTCGAAGCGCAATTTGCAGACGGGCGGGAAGGTTTGGAGGGCCACGCAGAAGGTCGTCTCAATAGACGTGCTGAACGACGCCGCCTCCGTGAAGGTCGAGACGGTGCTCGCGCCCGACACGCCCGCGGCGCTCAGGCACCTGCAATACCTCTGGCTCTTGAAGACCGAGGCGGGTTGGAAGATCGCGGGGATTCTGATGCCGTCCGTCAGGCCGCCCGCGCCCGCCGGAAAGTGAGTCCGCCGCCGTCAAGGTTTGGCCGAAAGCTGACCGCTGAATGCTGAAAGCTATGTTCGCACTCTTCGCACCCCCGAGCTTCCTCGACGACCTCCTGCTGAGGTTCTTCGGCGAGGAGACGGTCAACTACGTTGTCTGGCCGTTCATACAGATCGGCGCGGTCATCACGCTGATCGCCGTGTGGGCTCTCTACGCTAGTTATCTTGAGCGGAAGATTTCCGCCTTCATGCAGGCGCGCCTGGGGCCGATGCGCGTGGGCAAGTGGGGGCTGTTGCAGCCCATCGCCGACGCCGTCAAGCTTCTGACCAAGGAAGACCTCGTGCCGGAGAAGGCCGACCCGTACATCTTCCGTTACGCGCCTTACATCTCCGTGGCGGCGACGTTCATCACCTTCTCGGTCGTGCCGTTCGCGCCGAACTGGGGCGTGATTACGGACGTGAACATCGGGCTGCTCTTCGTCCTTTCCATTTCTTCGGTGGGCGTCCTCGCCCTCATCCTCGCCGGGTGGTCTTCGAACTCGAAGTACGCGCTCCTCGGCGGCCTGCGCTCGTCGGCGCAGATGGTCTCGTACGAGGTCTCGATGGGGCTCTCGCTCATCGGGGCGCTGATGTTCGCGCGGACGCTCTCACTCTCCGGCATCACGACGGCGCAGGCGTCGGACTCGATCTGGTTCATCCTCTACCAGCCGCTCGCCTTCGTCATCTTCCTCATCAGCGGCATCGCCGAGAACAACCGCGCGCCGTTCGACCTGCCCGAGGCCGAGTCGGAGCTGGTCGCGGGCTTCCACACCGAGTACTCGGGGATGCGCTGGTCGCTCTTCTTCATGGCCGAGTACGCGGCGATGGTGGTGGTGGCGGGCGTGGCGACGACCGTCTTCCTCGGCGGCTGGTACTTCCCCGGCGTGCTCAAGCTCGCGGGCGGCTACGGCAACCTGTACATCTTCCTGAGCCTCATCGTCTTCATCGTCAAGATGGCGTTGCTGCTCTACCTCTACTTCTGGCTGCGCTGGACGTTCCCGCGCTACCGCTACGACCAGTTGATGGACTTGGGCTGGAAGTGGATGATTCCCGCCTCGCTTGTGAACATCGTCTGGACGGGCGTGACGATCTTCGTCGTGCAGGCGCTCGACGCCTCGGGCGCGGTCAAGACGCTTGAGCCCGCGCGGCCGGGCGAGTCTCTGCTCGCGCGCGGGCTCAACCTGACGGGTGCGGGCAAGGGCGTCGCCATCGCGCTGGGCTTCGCGGGGCTCTTCATCGCCGCCCTCTTCCTCTCCTACCTCAACCGGCACTCGCGCGACTTCAACCTCAAGAAGCAGCGGCGGGAGATCAAGCTCGTGGACGTGCCGCAGGGCGCGCCCGCCGTGGCGAGGGCCGCCGCGAGCGAAGGGTGAAAGGAAAGGGATAAGTGATGAGTGACAAGTGATAAGAAGAAAGAGAGGGCTTTGTCTTCTCTTATCACCTATCACGCATCACTTATCACTCAGGAGTTGATATGCCTTTAGTGAAAGTTCCGCAGGCCGGTTGGGGCGAGAGGCTGAAGCGCTTCTTCATGGCCGACATGTTCAAGGGGATGTGGCTGACGCTGAAGTACAACGTCGGCGCGCTGACGGACAAGGATTCGGTCAAGGGGTTCGGCATCTACACCGAGCAGTACCCGTCCGTCCGGCCGCAGGTGGCGCCGCGCTTCCACGGCGCGCCGCGGCTGAACATGGACCCCGAGACGCACGAGTCTCTGTGCATCGCCTGCAACCTCTGCGCGCTCGCGTGCCCCGAGGACTGCATCGACGTGATCGCGATGGACATCGAGATGACGGTCGGCGGCAAGCCGCGCAAGAAGAAGGTGCTCGACGAGTTCATCTTCGACACCTCGCGCTGCATGTTCTGCGCGCTCTGCCAGGAGGCGTGCCCCACGGCCTGCCTTGAGTTGACGCAGGAGTTCGAGCTCGCCACCTACTCGCGCGCCGGCTTCGTCTGGAACCGCGAGATGCTTGAGCAGGGGCGCGAGTCGCGCAAGTTCGAAGCCTAAAAACTATGGTCTTACAGGGCTGGGAAAGCGTCTTCTTCTGGGTCTTCGCGCTCTCCGCGCTGGTGGCGGGGCTGTTGACGGTGATGGCGCGCAACGCCGTGCACTCGGCGCTGTTCCTCATCTCGGCGCTCGTCTCGGTGGCGGCGCTCTTCGTGCTGCTCGGCGCCGAGTTCATCGCGGGCGTACAAATTCTGGTCTACGTCGGCGGCGTGATGGTTCTGTTCCTGTTCGTCATCATGCTCGTCAACGTCTCGGCCGAGGAGCGCGGGAGCGAGGAGTTATTCAACCACACGGGGCAGGTGACGGCCGCCGTCTGCTTCGTCGCGCTGCTTGTCCTCGGGCTCTTCTACGCCATCAACCAGTCGGCCGGCCGCTTCGCGCCCGCGGCGGACGAAGGGCCGGTCG
>CAXTSK010000082.1:10260-13131 GCA_964246655.1 uncultured Pyrinomonadaceae bacterium | reverse complement strand
GACCTCCTGCGCTCGCGCAACGCCTACCGCGAGAGCGTGAAGTCGCGCCGCTCGGCCGCACGCGCCGAGGCCGACTGGCGCCGCGCCACGGAAGACTTCCGCCGCCACGTCGCCGACCTCAACCGGCGCCTCGCCGCCTACAACCTCAAGGCGCCCTCCAACGCCTTCCGCAAGTTCCCCGTAGACGCCGACCGCGAAATCGGCCGCGTCCTCCGCGACGAATAACCGCTCCCCTTCCCCGCCCAAAGTAGCCATCCAACTCCCGCGCGGCTATACTTAACCCGGCGTCCGCCAACGTCAAACCCGAACAGCTCAAGAAAGGCTGCGCTCAATCCCTTGAGATTCGAGTGGGACGACGCCAAGGCGGCCGCCAACCTGCGCAAGCACCGAGTCAGCTTCGACGAAGCCGCCGAGGTCTTCCTTGACCCCTATGCGCTAGGTGACAGGGATGTTGAGCACTCGTATGATGAGGAGAGATTCTTCGTCATAGGGTATTCGACGGCTAGGTTGTTATACGTGGTCTTCGCCGAACGGCTTGGCGACGTGTTCCGCATCATCTCGGCGCGCCTGCCGACACCTGCGGAGAGAAAAGCTTATGAAGAACAAGAAAGGTGAGGAGCCCGAGACGGCCCCGAAGGAGGTCGAGTTGGTAGTCACGGAAGAGGACTATCAGGAGGGGCTGAGGCGCGGCTGGACAGATGACGACATGCTCAAGCCGGGCCGGTACAAGTTAAAGCGCCTCAACTTCCTCAAACGCTACCCCGAGCTGAGAGATAAGATGAGGAAGCGCGCTTAAGGCGGTCTTGCAGAACTGAGGACGGAGGTTGAAGAGTTTGGCGGACGAGCTTCTTGAGTGGCGGCGGGAGTTCCCGATTCTGGAGAGCGCGGTCTATCTGATCTCGCACTCGTTGGGCGCGATGCCGCGGCGGACGTACGAGCGTCTGCAAGACTACGCCGACATGTGGGCGACGCGCGGCGTCAGGGCTTGGGCCGAGGGGTGGTGGGAGATGCCGCAGACCGTCGGCGACGAGGTGGCGCGCATCATCGGCGCGGACGCCGGCATGGTCGTCATGCACCAGAACGTCTCGATCTGCCAGTCGCTCATCCTCTCCTGCTTCGACATCGCGCCGGAGACGCGCCGCAACAAGATCGTCTACTCCGAGCTTGAGTTCCCCTCGGTCATGTACGTCTACGAGGCGCACGCGCGCGACGGGCGTTTCCGGATTCAGAAGGTGAAGTCGGAGGACGGCATCACCGCGCCGCTCGAAGCGACGCTCGCGGCCATCGACGAGGAGACGCTGCTCGTCCCCGTCTCGCACGTCCTCTTCAAGAGCGCGTCGTTGCAGGACGCGCAAGCCATTACCCGGCGCGCGCACGAGGTCGGCGCGCTCGTCGTGCTCGACACGTACCAGTCGGCCGGCACCGTCCCTTTCAGCGTGAAAGACCTGGACGTGGACTTCTGCACGGGCGGCTCGGTCAAGTGGCTCTGCGGCGGCCCCGGCGCGGGCTACCTCTATGTCGCGCCGCGGCTCAGACAAACACTTGAGCCGAAGGTCACCGGCTGGATGGCGCACGCCGAGCCCTTCTCGTTCGAGGAGATGATCACTTACGCCGAGGGCGCCGCGCGCTTCCTCCACGGCTCGCCGGCCGTCCCCGCGCTCTACGCCGCGGAGTCCGGCTACAAAATCATCAACGAGATCGGCGTCGAGCGGATTCGCGCGAAGAGCGTCCGGCAGACGCAACGTCTCATCGAGCTGGCCGAAGAGGCGGGCCTGCGCGTGACGAGCCCGCACGACCCCGACAAGCGCGGCGGCACCATCACCGTCGCCGTCGAACACGCACCCGCCGTCACGAGCGAACTCATCCGCCGCGAGATCATCGTCGATTACCGGCCCGGCGCGGGCATCCGCATCTCGCCCCACTTCTATACGAAGGACGAGGAGCTTGAGCACATCATAAAGGAGATACGCACCATCCTCGACACGCGCGCCTACGCCGCGCACGAGGCGGCCGGCGCAGCGTTCTAATTAACCACAGAGACACAGAGGCACAGCTTGAAGCGTTATCTTCTACAAGCTGTGCCTCTGTGTCTCTGTGGTTAATTGTCAGCGAACGATAAGTTTCCCCTTGTACATGTTCATGCCGCAGGTGAACTCGTATTCGCCGGGCTCGCGCGGGAGGATTTCGACCGAGACGGGTTGATTCTCGGGCAGGTGCGCGCGGCGGCCGAAGTCGGGCAGCACGACCTCCTCGCCGCAGAGTGAAGCCTCGCGCCGCGTGAAGTTCAGGCGCAGCGGGCGGCCCGCCTCCGCGACGATAGACGCCGGTTGATAGCCGCCTTTGACCGTCACGTCCACCACCTGCAACCCGCCCGCGACGCCCGCGGCCGAGACCGACTCGCCCTTCCAGAGCCAGAAGTACCAGACGATCCAGCCGATGATTCCGAAGCCGACGAGCGTGACTATGATGTTCGTCGTGGTCATCACTTCACCTCCCTGCCCTGCCGCGGCGCGAAGAACCGCAGGCGGTTCGCGTACGTCACGACCGTGATTGAAGACGCGGCCATCGCCGCGCCCGCGATGATCGGCGAGAGCAAAAGGCCCAGCACGGGGTAGAGCGCGCCCGCCGCGACCGGGATGCCGAGCACGTTGTAGACGAACGCGCCGAACAAATTCTGCTTGATGTTCCTGAGCGTCGCGCGCGAGACTTCAACGGCCGTCACGACGCCTTTCAAACTCCCTCCGACGAGCGTCACGTCCGCCGCCTCTATCGCCACGTCCGTCCCCGTCCCGATGGCGAAGCCCACGTCGGCCCGCGCGAGCGCCGGCGCGTCGCCGCTCTCCAGGCGCGTCGTGCTCGACGAGTAGTAGC
>CAXTSK010000082.1:0-10250 GCA_964246655.1 uncultured Pyrinomonadaceae bacterium | reverse complement strand
CGTTGATGCCGTCGCCGACCATGCCGACGAGACGGCCGCCCTCCGCCTGTAGACGCTCGACCTCGCGCGCCTTCTGCTCGGGCAGCACCTCCGCGAGCACGCGCTCGATGCCTGCCTGTCGCGCGATAGCGCGGGCCGTGCGCTCGTTGTCGCCGGTTATCATCACCACGTCGATGCCCATTGAACGCAAGGCACGCACGGCCTCGATTGAATCTTCTTTCAACGTGTCGGCGACGGCGACGATACCGGCCAACTGGCTGTCCACCGCGACGAACATCGGCGTCTTACCTTCGTCGGCGAGCCGCGCCGCAAGCTCCTCGAACTCGGAGAGGGAGACTTTCGCGCGCGCCATGAGCTTCCAGTTGCCGACGGCGACTCGCTTCCCTTCGACGGTCGCCTCGACGCCGTGACCCGGCACAGCGACGAACTGCTCGGGCTCGCCGATCTCTATCCCGCGCGCGCGCGCGCCTTCAACGATAGCCGCCGCCAGGGGGTGCTCGCTCCGGCGATCTGCCACCGCGGCCAGGCGCAACAGCCCTTCTTCGTCGAGTCCTCCGAGCGGCAGCACGTCCGTGAGTTCGGGCCGACCTTTCGTGAGCGTGCCCGTCTTGTCGAGCACGACCGTCTTGAGCTTGGAGGCCGACTCCAAAGCCTCGCCGTTGCGTATGAGCACGCCGTGCTCGGCGGCTTTGCCGACGCCGACCATCAGGCTGATGGGCGTCGCGAGGCCCAGCGCGCAGGGGCAGGCGATGACGAGCACGGCGACCATCGTCACCACCGCGTGGTTGACGACGGGCTCGGGGCCGAAGTTGAACCACGCGAGGAAGGTCAGAATCGCGACGATCATCACCGTCGGGACGAAGTAGGAGCTGACCTTGTCCACGAGCCTGCCGATGGGCGGCTTCGAACTCTGCGCCTGCTCGACCAACCGGACGATGCGCGCGAGCGCCGTGTCCGCTCCGACCTTCGTCGCGCGGAAGGTGAAGGCGCCCGTCTTGTTGACGCTGGAACCGATGACCCCGTCGCCCTGCTGCTTGTCTACGGGCACGGACTCGCCGGTTACGACGGATTCGTCGAGCGCCGATGCGCCGTCGAGGATTACTCCGTCCACCGGCACCTTCTCGCCGGGGCGCACGAGCACGATGTCGCCGACGACGACCTCTTCGACGGGCACGTCAAACTCTTTACCGTCGCGTATGACGCGCGCGGTCTTCGCCTGCAACTCCAGAAGCTTTTTGAGCGCCGCGCTCGAACGGCTCCTCGCCCTCAGTTCCAAAGCCTGCCCGAGCAGGATGAGCGCGACGACGATGACGGCGACCTCGAAGTACATCCCCGAAGTGCCCGCCGGGAAGAGCCACGGCGCGACGACCGCGACCGTCGAGTAGACCCAGGCCGCGCCCGTGCCGAACGCGACCAGCGTATCCATGTTCGTGTTGTGGTTGCGCAGGCCGTTCCACGCGCTCTCGAAGAACTGACGGCCCGACCACGCGAGCACCGGCAGCGTCACGAACGCCGAGACGACGCCGACCAGACGGTGATAAGGCATGAGCGCGTGACGCCACGCCGGCACGAACTCCGCGAACATCAGAAGCAGCAGCGGGAGCCCGACCGCCGCCGCGAACCGGAACTTACGCATCATCGTGCGGTAACTCGCGGCCTGCGCCTTCTCGGCGTCGAAGGAATGCTCCTGCCCCGGCTCGCCGACGGCGTGCGTGTGGTGTGAATGGTCTTCGTGACTGTGCCGCGCGTCGGCGATGGACGACCTGCGCGTCATCGTCAACTGCACGGGCGCTTCCGCCGCTCCTCCGTCGCTGCAATTCGCCGGTGCGAAAGGTTCGCCCGGGCCGGCGGCGTCGAACTTCCGCTTGCAGCCGTGCGAGCAGAAGTAGTAGCGCACGCCGTCGCGCTCGCTCGTCCCGGCCGCGTGCGCCGGGTCAACCGTCATCCCGCACACTGGATCGACGAACTCCTCTTTCATCGCCGTCGCTCGCATCGTTTCGTCCCGATTCGTTAGATGCATCGAGTATAAACCCGGAACTCCGCTACAGAGTAAACCCGAAAACTTAACCACAGAGACACAGAGGCACAGCTTGTTGAGCTATTGCTTCAAGCTGTGCCTCTGTGTCTCTGTGGTTAACTGCTTGAGACGCCGGGGTGCAACGTCTCCACTCCCGACTATAACAACCAACCTCCGGCCTCACGGCTGTCCGAAACGGTTGCGGTATTCGTCCGAGGTGATGAACGCCTTGACCATCTCGGCCTGGATGTAGTTGCCGTTGAACTCGTTCAGCTTATCGAGCCAGAACCGCCAGCCGCGGAAGTCCCCATCCGGGGCGGCGTCGGGGTCTCTTCTCAGGTAACCGAAGTATTGCATTAGCACGAAGGCGCGGTTGAACTCCCTCTGCCGTAGGGTCGCGTTCTCGGCGACTTGGCGCACGACCTGGGCGCGCCTCTGTGCGTCGGACGGCGCGGGTGCGAGGATATTGACCAGACTGGCGCGCTCGGCCGTCGTTAAGACGCCGCCCGCGTTCTGGTCGAGTTTAGTGACGAAAGCGTCCGCGGACATGGAAGTCGGGAAGGCCGCCGTGAATCGCGGACGCTGTACGAACTCAAGTTCGTACGCCTGCTTGTTCGTCTCAAGCTGCGCCTGCCAGTCGCCCAGTCCCACGATGACGCCCTGACCTATCCTGTGCGCGTCGCCCAGAAGTTCATTCAGACGCACGACCGGCACCGTCCCCTCGACGTTGGGCGAGGTTGAGTCGCCGAACGCCGCCTTGTAAGTGCGGTAGACGAGGTAACTCGTCTCCTGAAACTCGATGGACAGGAAGAAGGCCGCCGAGACGTTGACGCGCTTCACCTCGCGGCACTGCAAGTCCGCGCCGCACTGCTCGATCTCCTGCGTCCAGAACTGTAGGCCCGGGGCGTCCGGCTCGCGGTTCAGGAAGTCTATGTAGTGCTGGCGGACGAAGAACGACGAACCGTTGATCGGGTTCGTCCCAGAGGCCGGGGGCGTCACGTCGTCGCTCTTGATGGTGAGCGTCGCCGTCGAGGGGTCTGCGAGCACCGCGCCGGCCGGGTCGCTCAGGGTGAGCGTGACCGTCTCGTCCGACTCGACAAAGGCGTCGTCGGTGACGAAGACCTTCAAGGTCTTGACCGACTCGCCCGGCCCGAAGGTGAGCGTCTCGAAGGTCGCGGTGTAGTCGGAGCGGTCGCTCGCCGTGCCGTTGGAGGTCGCGAAGGCGACCGTCGCGGTCGAGGTCAGCGTCCCCGTGCGCGTGACGGTGACGAGGGCGCTGCCGCCCTTCTCGCCGATGGTATAGGCGGCGGTGGAGAAGGCCATCTGCGTGGCGTCGTCGTTGAGGATACGGACCTGCGCGCGGCCGCCCTTGATTACCGCGCCGAGCGCGTCGGAGAGTCCGACGCCGAAGCTCTCGTCGAACTCGGTGACCGCGTCGCCCGAGACGGGCACGCTGACCGTCCGGCTCGTGACGCCCGGCGGGAAGACGATCCGCCCCGAGACGTTCTGGTAGTCGGAGCCGGGCGTCGCGGTCCCGGCGAACGTGTAGAAGTCCACCGCGACGGGCCGCTCGCTCGCCGCCGAGAGGCGCACGTCGAGGTTCGCCTGCGTCGTGCCCGAGTCGGTCTCGGCGACGGAGACGCCCTCGACGGTCAGCTCCGGCGCGGGCTTCGGCGAGCCCGCGCAGGTGTTGTAGAGAATCGAGATGGTTCTGGACGAACGGTTAGTGACGACGATGTCGGGGCGACCGTCGCCGTTCATGTCCGCGGACTTGAGGTAGCTTGAGCCCCGGCCGACATTGAAGTTGGTCGCCGGGCTCACGCCGCCCGCCCCGTCGCCGAGGAAGACCGAGACGGTGCTGACGTTTCCCTCGATGTTCACCGTCGCGACATCGGGCTTGCCGTCGGCGTTGAAGTCGGCGACGACGACCGAATTCGTCAACACGCCGGACGGATAGTTCGTCGCTGCGGAGAAGTTGCCCGCGCCGTCACCCTTCAGGATCGAGATGTCGTTCGAGGTCTGGTTCGCGATGACGAGGTCCGCGTGGGTGTCGCCGTCGAAGTCGGCGACGGCGACCGAGAAGGGGCGCGTGCCCGCCGGGAAGTGTTTCGGCGCGGAGTAACCGCCCAAGCCGTTGCCGAGCAGGATGGAGACGGTCGTCCCCGTGTTCGTGACGGCGAGGTCGGTGTTGCCGTCCTCGTTGAAGTCGCCCGAGGCGAGCGCCGACACACCGGGCGCGGTGCTGAAGGCCGTCGCCGGGGCGAAGCCGCCCGCGCCGTTGCCGAGCAGGACGAAGGCCGCGCCCGCGCTGTTGTCAGACACGGCCACGTCAACCTTGCCGTCGTGGTTGAAGTCGCCGGCGATGGCCTCGGTCGAGAAGGAGCCGGTCGGGTAGTTTGTGGGCGCGCCGAAGCCGCCCTGCCCGTTGCCCATCAGGACGATGAGGCCGAACGTGTGGCCGGTGGCGGCGAGGTCTACGTTGCCGTCGTTGTTGAAGTCCGCGGCGAGCACGTTGTAGGCGTCGTGTATGGCCTGGAAGCGCGTCGCACGCCCGAACCCGCCGGAGGTGTCGGCGAGGTAGACGGCGATGTCGTTCTGGTTGTTGTCGGCGCTGGCCACGTCGAGACGGCCGTCGTTGTTGAAGTCGGCCACGGCGACGCCGTAAGGGAAGTCGTCGGAGGTGAGGTTGAGCGCGGCGTCGAAGTTGCCCCCGCCCGTGCCCGCGAGCAGAGTCACGAGTATGCCGCTGCCGAAGTTCGCCGTCGCGAGGTCGGCCGTGCCGTCGCCGTTGAAGTCCGCCGAGACGATAGACCGCGGCGTGCCGCCGACGCCGAAGTAGGTCGGCGACGCGAAGCGGCCCGTGCCGTCGCCCTTCAGGAGGGCGACGCTGTTGATGTTGAAGGCCGCGGCCGCGAGGTCTACGCGGCCGTCGCCGTCGAAGTCTCGCGCGACCACGCTCGAAGGCGAGCTGCCGGTGGGCACTTCGGCCACCACCGCCGGGGCGAAGCTGCCGTCGCCGTTGCCCAGCAGGACGGAGACGCCTCTGCCGGTCATGTTGGCGACGGCGAGGTCGAGCCGGCCGTCGCCGTTGAAGTCGGCCGCGGCCGCCCCTTCGGGCGAGGCGCCGACGCTGTAGTTCGTCAACGCGCCGAAGCCGCCCGCGCCGTCCCCGAGCCGCACCGAGACGTTTGCCGTGTTCGTGTTGACGGCGGCGAAGTCGGCCTTGCCGTCGTTGTTGAAGTCGGCCGCGAGCACGTAGCGCGTGTTGGCGCTGGTGGCGAAGTTGGTCGGCGCGCCGAACGCGCCCGAGCCGTTGCCGAGCAGGATGGAGACGTTGACCGAGCTGGCGTTGGCGACGACGAGGTCGGCCTTGCCGTCGTTGTTGAAGTCGGCGACGGCCACGTGGACGGGGTTGACGCCGGCCGGGAAGACCGCGGGGCTGCCGAAGCCGCCCGCACCGTCGCCGAGCGCGACGACGGCCCCGCCGTCGAAGCTCGCCGTCACGATGTCGAGTTTCGAGTCGCCGTTCAGGTCGGCGACGGCGAGGCCGCGCGGGGCGCTGCCGACCTTAAAGATCTTCGCGGCCTCGAAGCCGCCGGCCGCCGCGCCCAGGAACTCGGAGACGGTCTCGTCCGAACCGGTGTTGAGGACGACGAGGTCGGCGCGGCCGTCGCCGTTGAAGTCCCCGGCGGCGGCGGCGTACGGGCTGTTGCCCGAGACGAAGCTCGGCGCGTTGCGGAAGCTCGGCGCGGAGCACTGCGCGCGCGCGGACGCGCCCCACGAAGCCTGTAGCGCGAAGAGCGCCAGCAGGCAGGCGATGAGCCGAACGGGACGGCCCCGGAGTGGTGTCGAATGCATGGCGTTAGTTAACTGTCGTCAGGGCTGGCCGAACCGCTGCTTGTATTCGATGGCAGTGACGAAAGCCTTGACCATCTCGGCCTGTATGAAGTTGCCGTTGAACTCGTCGAGCTTGCCGAGCCAGAAGTTGTAGCCCGTGAAGTCGGAATCGGGCAACGAGTCGGGCACGCGCCGGAGGTAGCCGAAATACTGCATCAGCACGAACGCCTTGCTCGACTGCCGCCGTTGGAACTCCTGGTTGTCGGCCACGGCGCGCAGGACCTGCGCGCGCGTCTTCGCGCCCGAACGCAGGTCGGCCGCGAGTTGGTCGCGCTCCCCCTGCGTGAGCGAGCCGCCCGAGCCCGGCTGCCGCGGGTCGCTCGTGTTCGCCGCGAGCGCGTCCACGAACTGCTCGGGCGTCAACGTCTGCGGGTATGCGTTGACGAAGGCCGTGCGCGCGACGAAGGAGTCCGCGAACGTCTGCTTGTTGGCCTCCAACTTCTGCTCCCATCCTTCGGCCCCGACAATCAGGTCGCGGCCCACGTCCTGCGCGTCGCGCAGGAAGGTGTTGAAGGGCAGGCGCTCGCCCGTGCCGAAGGCCGCCTGGTGCAGGCGGTAGACGAGGTAGCCCGTCTGCTGGAACTCGATGGATAAGAAGAACGCCGCCGAGACGTTGACCTTCTTCACCTCGCGGCACTGCGCGTCCTGCCCGCACGAGTCGAGCTCGTTCTTCCAGAAGGCGAGCCCCGGGGCATCCGCCTCGCGATTGAGGAAGTCCGCGTAGTGCTGCCGGACGAAGAAGTCGGTGTTGAAGGCGTCGTCGCGCACGGGGCTCGGGCCGCTGGCCGCGTCGTTGTCGGTGACGAGCGCCGTCGCGCTCAAGGGCGCGCGGAGTTTGCCGCCCGTGGGATTGCCGAGCGTGAAGCTCAGCGTCTCCGCGCCCTCGGCCAGGGCGTCGTCGGTCAGGAGGACGGGGACGGTCTTCTGCGTCTCGCCCGCGGCGAAGCGTATCGTCCCGAGCGCCGTCGTGTAGTCGCTCCGGTCGGACGCGGAGCCCGGCGAGGTCGCGTAGTCCACGGTGACCGCGCCCGCCGTGGCGCCCGAGCGCGTGACCGTAATCAAGACCTTGCCGTCGCCCTCGGCCGCCGTGTAGCTCTGCGAGGAGAGGTGCACGTAGGACTCGTCGTCGTCGAGGATCGTGCCGACGCCCTGCGCGTCGGCGATGGTTCCGTTGATCGGGTCGGAGAGGTTGAGCGTGAACGTCTCGTCGGGTTCGACGTTCGTGTCGCCGATGACGCGCACGGCGATGGTGGCCGAGGTCGAGCCCGGCAGGAGATTGAGGACGCCGCCTGTGCGCCGCTGGTAGTCTTCGTTGAAGACCGCCGTGCCGTTCGCGGTCGAGAAGTTGACCCGCACGGTCTGCACGCTCGGCGCGGAGAGGCTCACGGTGAAGACGGCGTCGGTCAGGCCGCTGTTCCCCTCGGTGACGACCGCGTCGCTGACGGAGACGGCCGGGCCGTCGTCATCGACGATGAAACCCGAGCCCTGCGTGTTGGCGGGGATCGTCACGTTCACCGGGTTGCTGAAGTTGACGACGAACGACTCGTTAATCTCGTCCGCGGTGTCGCCGTTGACCATGACGGTGAAGGTCTTGGTCATCTCCTCCGGCGCGAAGGTCACCGTGCCGGTCGAGGCCGCGTAGTCCGCGGGCGCGACGGCCGTCCCGTCGGCCGTCGCGTAGTCAACGCTCAACGCCTGGTACGAGGAGTTCGAGAGGCGGAGCGTGAAGGTCATCGCCGTCTGGCCCGAATCGCCCTCACCCGCGGAAGCGAAGCCGGCCGTCACAGACGGGACGAGGTCGTCGTTGAGGATCGTGCACTGCGCGCGCCCGTCGGCGATTGTCGCGTTGACGGGGTCGCTTAGGTCGAGGAAGAAGGTCTCGTCGGCCTCGTACGTGGTGTCGGGGCTGACGAAGACCAAGACGTTGGCGAAAGTCTGCCCCGCGTGGATGGTCGCCGTGAACGAGGTGTTCAAGTAGTCGATCCCGCCGGTCGCGGTGCCCGGGGTGGTCGCGTAGTGCACGGTCACGTCGCGGCCGCTCGGCGCGGAGAGTTGAATCTTGAAGGTGACCGAGCCGCCGCCGCTGCCGAAGAAGTTGCCCTCGGTCAAAGTCACGTCGTCCGCGGAGAGCGTGGGCGTCGGGTCGTTGTCGGTGATCGTGCCCACCGCGACCGCGTCGGCGATGCCCGCGCCCGAGGCGCTCGCGAGGTTCAATTCGAAAGTCTCATCTGCCTCGTCGAAGGCGTCGCCCGCGACTGCGACCGTGACCGTCTTCGAGGTCTCGCCCGGCGCGAAGACGAGCCGGCCCGAGGCGGGCGCGTAGTCAATGCCCTCGGTCGCGGTCACGCCCTTGAGAGAGTAGTTGACGCGCACCGTCTGCGCGCTCGCCTGCGAGAGCGTGACGTTGAAGACGGCGTTCTGCGTGCCCGCGTCGCCCTCGGTCAACGTCACGTCGCCCGCCGAAAGGCACGGCAGCGGCTCGTAGACGTTTTGCAGGATGGTGATGGCGTTCGACGCGAGGCCGATGATCGCGAGGTCGGGCTTCGTGTCGGCGTTGAAGTTCCCGGCGGCGAGCACCCACGGGCTGGCCCCGATGGGCTGCGTGAACGGGGCGCCGAAGCCGCCCGCGCCGTCGCCGAAGAGGAGCGACAGGTCGCCGCCGAACGACGAGTTGCTGTTCGAGACGGCGAGGTCGGGGTTCGCGTCGCCGTCGAAATCGGCGACCGCCATGAAGAGCGCGCGGTTCCCGCTGATGTTGCGCGAGGTGGAGGCAAAGTTCGTCCCCATGCCGAGCCCGCCCGCGCCGTCGCCGAGGAAGACCGTGACGTTGCTCTCTTCCCCGTTCGCCGAGACCACGTCGGCGCGGCCGTCGCGGTTGAAGTCGCCGACGGCGAGATGCACCTCGCGGAAGTTCGACCCGATGGGGATCGTCGTGGTGGACGAGAGCGCCATGCGCCCCGCCCCGTCGTTCAGCAGTACTTGGACGTTGTTCTGCGCCGAGACGTAGGCCGCGAGGTCGTCGCGGCCGTCGCCGTTGAAGTCGGCCACGGCGACGGAACTCGACGCGACGAACACGCTGCCCGACGAGAGGTTGAAGGGCGAGCCGGGCGCGACGGCGAAACTGCTCGGGCCGGTGCTCAGAAGCATCGTGACCCGGCCGGCATCGGTGAGCGCGACGAGGTCGGAGCGCGCGTCGCCGTTGAAGTTGCCCGCCGCGAGGAAGAAGCCGTTCGCGCCGACGGTGGCAGTGCGCGCGACCGTCCCGCCGCCGTCGCCGTAGAAGACCGTGACGTTGCCGACGCCCGTGCCGGTGCTGGACGCGGCCACGTCCGCCTTGCCGTCGCCGTCGAAGTCGCCCGTGGCGACCCAGCCGCCGCTGCCCGGCACGTTGTAGAAGACATCGTGCCCCAGCCCGCCGTCGCCGGTGCCAAGACTGAAGCCGACCGAGGGCGAGAAGGAGAAGGTGCTCGTCACGTCCGACTTGCCGTCGCCGTTGAAGTCCGCGACGGCGAGCGAGGAGGCCCCGACGTTGAAGCGGTGGCCGCGCGAAACGTCGAACGTGCCGTCGCCCTTACCCTCGATGACCGAGACGACGCCCGGGGTGATTCCTACGTTCGCGCGCGGCGAGACGATGTCCGCCTTGCCGTCGTTGTTGAAGTCGCCGGCGAGCATCACGCCGCCGCCCGTGAGGTAACGCTCCGAGTCGATGGTGAACCACCCTGCGCCGTTGCCGAGTAGGATCTGCGCGCTGCCGTAGCCGACGGCGAGGTCGGCCTTACCGTCGTTGTTGAAGTCGGCGGAGGTCAGCCCCTGCGGCTCCTGCGCGACGACGAGGAAGTTGCTCGGGCCGAAGCCGCCCGACCCGTCGTTGAGAAAGATGTGGAGCCGCGGCTCGAAATGCTGGACGGTGACGGCGAGGTCGTCGCGCCCGTCGCCGTTGAAGTCGCGCGCGAGGATGGCCTTCGGCGACTGGTCGAGCGCGATTCTCTGGCCCGCGACGAAGTTGCCGGCGGCGTTGCCGAACACGATGACCATTTCGTCGGGGATGTCGTCCACGCCGAAGGCGAGGTCGTCGATGTTGTCGGCGTTGAACCTCCCGACCGCGACGAAGCCCGAGTCGTCGCCGACGGAGAACTGCTTCACGGTGAAGTTGCCCGCGCCGTCGCCGAGCAACACACGCGGGAAGCCCTGGCCGGTCCCGGCCACGATGTCGGGGTTCGTGTCGCCGTTGAAGTCGCCGACGGCGACTTGGTGCGGCGCGCCGGTGGTGGTGGTGGTGGTGGGCGGGGCGGGCCTGCCCGTGCCGGCGCCGGAGCGCACCGCGCGGCCGCCGCCG
>CAXTSK010000081.1:12129-13304 GCA_964246655.1 uncultured Pyrinomonadaceae bacterium | reverse complement strand
GCCCGAGCCTCTTCCAAAAGCCTGAGTGTATCCGTTATAGTCTCGCCCGTACCTGCCTTGCGAATTCAAATTTGAAATTGTCATCCCCTGGAGGTCACATGGAAATCGGCATCCTCTTCTTCTTCCTCTTCATCGCCGTCGCGGCGCTGGTCATCGCGGCCAAGACGATCAAGATCGTGCCGCAGGCGACCGTCATGCTCATCGAGCGGCTGGGGCGCTTCAGCCGCGTGGCGTCGAGCGGCCTGAACGTCATCGTCCCGTTCCTCGACAAGCCGCGCGGCGTCTACTGGACGAACGTCCGGCCCGGACTCGCCTCCATCGACCTGCGCGAGCAGTACATCGACCTCCCGCCGCAGCCGGTGATTACGCGCGACAACGTGACCATCCACGTCGATTCCGTCGTGTACTGGCAAATAACCGATCCGATAAAAGCCGTGTACGAAGTCGCCGACCTGATCGGCGCCATCGTCCAGTTGACCATCACGGGCATGCGCGCCGTCATCGGCGACATGGACTTAGACCACACGCTCTCGCAGCGCGACCAGATCAACGCGAAGCTCCGCATCGGCCTCGACGAGGCGACGGACAAGTGGGGCGTGAAGGTCACGCGCGTGGACGTGAAGAACATCAACCCGCCCGAGGACGTGCGCGTCACGATGGAGAAACAGATGACGGCCGAGCGAACGCGCCGCGCGCTCGTGCTCCAGGCCGAGGGCGACAAGCAGGCCGCCATCACGCGCGCCGAGGGCGAGAAGCAGGCCGCCGTGACACGCGCCGAGGGGCAGAAGCAGTCGGCCATCCTCGCTGCGGAAGGCGCGGCGCAGGCGCGACTCCGCAACGCGGAGGCCGAGGCCGAGGCCATCACACAGGTCGCGCGCGTCATGCTCGACCATGGCAACCCTGCGCAGTACCTCATCACGCAGCGCTACATCGAGAGCTTGAAAGAGATGTCGCTCGGCCAGAACGCGAAGGTCATCTTCATGCCGGTCGAGACCTCGGCCATGCTTTCGAGCGTCGGCGTCCTCAAGGAGATGTTCGCCGAGACCGGCGAGAAGCGCCGCGACGAGGGCGGCGGCCCGCAGTTGCCGCCCGCCCGCCCGCGCCAGTTGCCCAACAGTTTTGCAGCGTTGGGGGTTTTAGTGGCGGGGGGGGGGGGGGGGAGGGGTTGTCGGCGG
>CAXTSK010000081.1:9774-12119 GCA_964246655.1 uncultured Pyrinomonadaceae bacterium | reverse complement strand
TTCCTGGGGGGGGGGTGTTTGTCGCGCGGCCCGGCCGGCCCCGCGCCGTTCGAGTTTGGGCTTCTGTGGGAAGTCGGATGATCGGGCCGGAGTATAGCTTTGCCGGGTGCGCCCGACGGAAGAGGTGGGATGGGGCTTTTGACCTCAGGGTCTACGGTCACTCGCGGCCTTTGGGGAAGAGGAACTGCGCCATGATATACATGACCGCGGCGACCTCGGTGACTGTCCCCGCTATGAGCGTCATCACGACTTCCTTCTCCAACGTTCCCGTCTTCACGAACAGGGCGTTCACCAGCGACATCACCTGATAATTAAGCCAGCTGAAGATAATCAGGAGCACCAGCGTAAATCCGGCCCGGATATACGTTATCGAACGGAGGTCCGCGATTTTAGCCTTCTCCATCGGCGCGATCTGCTCGCGGACAATATCGCTAAGGCTTTTTTCCTGAGGCGGGAGCTTATCTTCCTGTTCACGAAGAATCTCGCCCAGACTCTTCTCCGGGGCGATAGACATCTCATTACCGGTAGTCTCACGGACCTGACCCTGCGGGCCTGTTTGGTCAGACATGTTCCCTCCGGTGGGCTGACTTTGTCCGAGCTACTCTAATCAAGTTTTATCGTCATAGTGCGCTGGTCCGGGGTCGTGATCATGAAGTAACGCTGCTCCCCGGAAATCTCTACCACCTGTGCAAGAAGGGCCAGCGCTTTTCTCAGAACATCCTCGCTTCTTTTCTCACCCAGTTGACCCTTGAGCCTTTCCAATAACATTAAAGTTTGATCGTCTAGTATAAGATTAGGCCGCATTGTGGCTCCTCACTCCGGTTATTGCACACTGTTCAGAGTAGTGCTGGAAATTACTGCTGGCGACGGTAAAGCAAGTCTATCGCTTTGACGGCCTTTGTCAAGGAAGTCAGCTTCTTATCAATTGAATCTCGCCACGGTGTCTCCCGGGCCTCCCGTCAAACTCGGCGGTTAATCTGCCGAGCGCTAACGTGCCTACTCGTTACCCAAGCGTTGGCGCGACAGCGGCGTATAGCGCGAGCCGCCGGGGCCGAGTTCGCTGCGGATGACGACGAGTTCGGTCACTTGAAAGTGAAAGGGGCCGAAGGTCGCGTGCCGGTGTGCTTCGGAGAGGGCGTGCGCGTCTTTCGGCGCGCGCAGGCGCGCGAGGGTGAGGTGCGGTTTGAAGGCGCGTGGCTCGCGTGGAAAGCCCGCGGCGTCGCACTCCTGTTCGAGGCGGCTTTGGAGTCGGGCGAGTTGTCGCGTCGTGTCTTTCACACCGAGCCAGAGCACGCGCGCCGCGCCGCGCGGGGGGAACGTGCCAGCCTCTTCGATTGTAAGTCGAAAGGGTTTGAATCCTTCGGCGGCCGCGCCCGCCGCGCTCGACAGTTTTGCGACGCGCGCCGCTTCGACCTCGCCAATAAACTTTAAAGTTATGTGTAGTCCCTCGGGTCGCGCCCAGCTCGCGCGCGCGTCGGGGAAGTCTCGGCGCATGTGCGAGGCGTGTGCGGCCGCGGCCGCGCGTATCTCTTCGGGCAGCTCGACGGCGCAGAAGACGCGGATAGTCTCGCCCTCGCTCACCTCGTCCATATTGACTTCTACTTCGGCATGAGCGTCAGCGACAGTTGCGCGGAGCGCGCGACCGCGGCGGCGTTGAAGGGGAAGACACGCGGGTTGGCGGCGCGCCAGTCTTCGAGCTGGTCCTGCCAGTGCGGGCTGCGCGGATCGCCCGAGACGCCGAGCGCGATGCCTTGCCGCGTCTTGTCCCAGTCGGAGGCGTCGGCGATGAGTCGCATCGAGACGGACGCGCCCACGTTCGGTGCCGCGAAGAGTCCGCCGCCGCCCCTCTGCGGGAACGGCTCGATCTTGTACATCTTCCCGACCAGAGGCACGCCCGCGAGCGGGTGCGGGAAGTTGACGGGCAGGCGCGCGCCCCACGTCCACTTCGTCTCGTCCGTGCCGAGGCTCTTCGTCAGAGACTCTCGCGTCTCGCGGTGCGCGGCGTCGAGCAGCTCGGCGTAGGAGGCGAACTCCTTCGGCAGCCACTCGCGCGGACGTTCCTGTATGACGCGGTCGAAGAAGGTTGCGCTGGCGGGCCAGCGGTACTCCTTCGAGAGGTCTGCGCCGAGCGCTCCGGCGAGTATCTTCGTGCGGAAGGCGCCGGCCATCTCTGCGGCGAGTCGCGGCGCGCGCGCGTCGGGCTCAAGCTGCCCGTCCCACGTTTCAAAGAGCTTCACGGTCTCGCGCCACTTCTCGTCCTTCGCGTCCAGGCCCGCCTCGCGCGCCCCCAACGCGCCCACGCCCCCCCACGGCGCGCCCGCGAGTGTGTATGGCTGCGCCGCGAC
>CAXTSK010000081.1:0-9764 GCA_964246655.1 uncultured Pyrinomonadaceae bacterium | reverse complement strand
ACCTTCGCGACCTCGCGCGCGAAGGTCGCGCCGGAGATGGTGTAGGCGTCCGACTGCACGGCGCGAAAGTCGTCGGCGGTCAACTTCTGCTTGGCCGTGAGCAGGTCGTAGATGCGGCGCGAGCGCGTGGGCGGCGCCCAGACGTGCGTGAGGAAGTGCGGGTAGTCGCGCCCCACCACGCGGCTGTTGGCCGTGACGATGATGCCGGAGGGCGGGTCGAGAACGTGTGGCAGCTCCGCGTGAGGGATGAAGCCCTTCCACTCGCCCTCGTCCTTCGTGCCGTCGTAAGGGACGCTGCCGTCGCCGCTCGCACGGACGGGGATGAGCCCCGCGCCGTAATAGCCGATGTGGCCGTCAACGTCGGCGTAGACGAAGTTCTGCGTCGCGCCGCCGTAATCCTTGAGCGCTTCCGCGAACTCCTTCCAGTTGCGCGCGCGGTTGAGTTTGTAGAAGGCCGTGAACTCCGTCGCCGCGGGCGTGAGCGCAGTCCAGCGCAGGGCATAAGCGTCCGTACCCTTCTTAAGAACGATTGGGCCGTGGCGTGTGACGGTCACTTCGAACGGGACGGCCTCGGTCTCCGTGCCGAGCGCGGACTTGCGGACTTTGATCTCCTCGCGGCGCACCTCGGCGTCGCGCCAGCCCACGGGCGTCTGGTAGCGGCGCGGGTTCTGCGGGTCGAACGTCTCGCGGTAAACGTCCTGCACGTCGGGGCCGAGGTTGGTCAGGCCCCACGCGATGCGCTCGTTGTGGCCGATGATGACGCCGGGCGCGCCCGCCGCCGTGACGCCCGCGACGCGCAGGCCCGGCGCGCTCAGGTGAATCATGTACCAGATGGAGGGCGCGGAGGCGGGCAGGTGCGGGTCGTTGGCGAGCAGGGGTTTGCCCGAGGCCGTGCGCTTGCCGCTGACGACCCAGTTGTTGCTCGCGGCGAGGTCTTCGGCGTTGAGGCCGACGCGCGCACGCGTGCGCTCCAACGTCTGTTGGACGGAAGAGAGTTCGGACAGCAACTCTTTCAAGTTCGTCTGACGTGGAAGCGCGGAGGTGCTTTTCGAGGGTGTCGCAGTCTTCTTATCGGTTTTGTCCGAGCCGACGACGATCACGTCGAGCGGCGAGACTTCGGGGAACAACGCGGCGGCCTTGTCGGGCGGGAGGTTGGCGAAGGCGGCGCGCGCGATGTCGAGCGTCCAGGTCGTCGAGAGCGCCTCGGCGAAGTTCTTGCCGACGGCCGAGGAGTCTGCCGGCGTCCAGTGGCGCGGGCGGTAGCCGAGCAGTTGACACTCCGGCGGGAGGCTCTTCTGGTCGAGCGAATCGATGTAGGCGTTGACGCCGGCCGCGTAAGCCTCCATCACGGCGCGCGAAGCGGGGTCGGCCTGCGCGGCGGCGGCCTCGGCCACCTGCGCGAAGCCGTACGTGCGCCGCCGCTTGTCCTCTTCGAGCGCCGCCTTCCCGAAAATCTCCGACAGCTCGCCGCGCGCGGTGCGCCTGAACAAGTCCATCTGCCACAGGCGGTCACTCGCCGTCACGTACCCCTGCGCGAAGTAGAGGTCTAACTCGTCCTCGGCCTCGACGTAAGCGATGCCGCGCGCGTCGCGCCTCACCTTCACGGCCTTCTTCAGACCCGCCAGGCTCACGACCACAGGCGCGGCCTGCGGCGCGGCCGTCTGCGCCGGGACGGGGACCGAGAACGACGTGAAGAGGAACGACAGAGAGAGGGCGAGACGGGCGACAAGGCCGACTGCTTTCATCGGGTGAAACCTCAAGGCGGAAGGTGTCAAAGGCGCAGGCATCTTACCAAAGAATGATGAATGACGAGTGATGAATGATGAATGAAAGACGGCGGGCGTTTAATTCATCATTCATCACTCAGCACGATGAGGCGCGGTTCGGTCATCTCCTCCATCGCGTAGCGGATGCCTTCGCGGCCGGCGCCGGAGAGTTTGACGCCGCCGTAGGGCATGTTATCGACGCGGAAGGCGGGAGAGTCGTTGACGATGACGCCGCCGAAGTCGAGCCTGCGGAAGGCACGCAGCGCCCGCGCGGTTTCGCGCGTGAAGACGCTCGCTTGCAGGCCGTAGCGCGTGTTGTTCGCCTCGGCCAACGCCTCCTCGAAGTCGCCGAAGGTCTGGAGCGTGGCGACGGGCGCGAAGACCTCTTCGGAGACGACGCGCATCTCGGCGTGCACGTCCGTCAGGACGGTCGCCTCAAGCAGAGAGCCTTCGCGCCGCCCGCCACACAGGAGGCGGGCGCCTGCGCCGACGGCCTCGTTGATCCAGCCCTCGGCGCGCTTCGCCGCCGCTTCGTCGATCATGTTGGAAAGCCCGGTGGCCTCGTCGAGCGGGTCGCCGGGTTTAAGCGATTTCGCGAGACGGATGAAGCGGTCGGTGAACTCTTCCGCGATGCGTTCGTGCACGAGCACGCGCTGCGCGGAGATGCAAACCTGCCCGGCGTAGGTGAAGGCAGAGGCGGCGGTGCGTTCGGAGGCCGCGGCAACGTCGGCCGTCTCGTCAACGATGACGGGCGCGTTGCCGCCGAGTTCGAGCGCGACGGGCTTGCGCGCGGCGCGGCGCCGCAAAAGCCAGCCGACCTCCGCGCTCCCCGTGAAAGAGATCATGCCGACGCGCTCGTCTTCGAGCACGGCGTCGATGGTCTCGATCTCCATCGGGACGACCTGCAAGGCCGCGCGCGGCAGGCCCGATTCGAGGAAGACTTCGCCGAGCAGCAGGGAGGTCAGGGGCGTGCGCGGGCTCGGCTTGACGACGATGGCGTTGCGGCTTGCGAGTGCGGGCGCGACCTTGTGCGCGACGAGGTTGAGGGGGAAGTTGAAGGGCGTGATGCCGAAGACGACGCCGCGCGGGAAGCGCTCAGTCCAGCCCGTGCGACCGGTGCCGGTGGACTGTCCGTCGAGCGGGACGACCTCGCCCGCGAAGCGGCGCGCCTCCTCGGACGCGTGGGTAAAGGTCATCACGCCGCGCTCGACCTCGGCGCGCGCGGGCTTGATGGGCTTGCCCGCTTCGAGCGCGATGGTGCGCGCGAACTCTTCGGCGCGCGCGCGGATGCCGTCGGCGATGGCGCGCAGAGACTCTGCGACGCGGTGGCGCGGCAACTCGCGCATCTCGGCGGCCGCGCGCGAAGCGGCCGCGAGCGCCTCCTGCACTTCCGCCTCCGACGCGACGCAGAAGTTCGCAATCAGCTCCGAGTTGTAAGGCGAGCGCACCTCGCGCGTCGTCACCGTCGTGCGCCACTCGCCGCCGAGAAGTAGAGGTTTGTCTGTCATCGCTTTGATGACAGAGGTTAACACAGGAACGACAGGGTGTAGTTGAGGAGCTATTCGACACAGAGACACAGAGACACAGCTTCTTGAGCTATTTCTTCGAGCTGTGTCTCTGTGTTTATTTCTTACCGTCCAACGACGCCAACCGCTGCTGCTCTTCGCCGGCCCAGTCGCAGAGCGTCTTCACGTCGGCGGGCGAGAGTTGCGCGCCGCGGTGGACGAGCGTGTAGGAGTTGAGCGGCATGAAGCCCGACTTTGCTGTTTGGCAGATCTCTTTGAGCAGGTCTTCGGTGCGGCGCTGATTGTATTCGCCCCACTTCGAGAAGTTGAGGTGGCGCCGCCCGTGGTTGACGTGGTCGGTGACGAACCACGAGGCGGGCGCGACGTTCGAGTACCAGGGCCAGTCCGTGCGGTTCGAGTGGCAGTCCATGCACGAGCGCTTCAGCACGCCCGCGACCTCGGGCGTCACGCGCGCATGCTCTTCGAGCGACTGGCCGGCGGGGGCCGGCGGGTTGACGCGCTCCGGCCTGACGAACTGCACCCCGACGAACGACAGAAACAGGAGCGCCGCAACGGCCTTCAAGACTTTACGCATGGCCCGTCCTTTTCACGAAGAGCTTGGTTCGTGGCATCTCTCCTCCTTCGAGGCAGAGGACGGCCCGAGCCCTGCCTCACGGCCGGGCTCCTCTGCCGCTGCCGATTTGTTGACGAAGGTCGGGAGGTTAAGTCTTCTCCAGCCTGATGTCGCGGATGCACGCGAGCACGCCGTCGGCGCCGCGCTTCGCCGCGAGGATGGGCGAGAAGGAGCCGGGGCCGTTGAACTTCACGCGCGTCTCGGCGTCGAGAATCTGGTCGTCTTCGAAGAAGTAGTTCGTAATCCAGCGCTGCGCGTAGCCCGCGCCGTAAACCTCCGCGTGGATGTGCGCGGGGTTGCGTCCGCCGGGGTAGGGCGCGGGGCGGATGGTGCGGAACTCGTAACGGCCGTCCCTGTCCGTCTTCATCCAGCCCTTGAGCCGCGGGTCGGGCGGCCCGCCGTTGCCGTCATGTTCAGAGTAGAGGCCGCGCGCGTCCGTGTGATAGACGTGCAGCGTCGCGCCCTCGACGGGCGTCCGGCCGTCCGCAGCGTAGACGCGACCCGAGACGACGAGCGGCGTCCCCGGCTCGCCCGCCGTCACGAGCACGGCCTTCCACGAAAGCGCCTCCGGCTCGTTGACGGTTGAAGGGGTGCGCGCGAGCGCGCGACGTTCTCCGCCACAACCCAACGCCAGGGCGCCGAGGCTGAGCGCAGGCAGCCCGACGACGAACGTCCCGGCGGCTCTCATGAACGAACGACGGTCGAAAGGACTGAACAAAGGTTCCGACATAAAGCCTCCTACGCTTTCATCACCAGAGCTTCCGCCAGACGCGGTCGGCGGGCGTGCTTTGGCCGAGCCATTTGCCTTCGAGGTCTTGTTTCCAGCCTTCGAGCATCGCGCGATCGAGCCCGACGATGCCTTCGCGCGTCACGCCCTCGGGCGGCGGCGCGAAAGCGGCGAGCCGTTCGTAGACGCGCGCGCGTTCATCCGCGCCGACGCGCGCGAGCAGGTGCCAGAGCGTCAGCGTGTCTTTCTCTCTCGCACCCGCGAGTATCGAATCAATCGACGCGTGGTCGTTTTCAAAATCGAGCTTTGCGAGCGATTCGACGAACGCTTCCGAAGCGTCCTCGAAGAACGGCGTGCCCGGCCCCGCGCCCGGCTTCGTCATGCAGGCGGCGCCCGCGGGGACTATCGACTCGCGCGCCTCGGTTTCGAGCGCGACGTAGCCCGAGGTGACGTGCAGCAGCCCGCGACCCGCGTCGTCCACTTCTATCGTGTAGGCGCACCCCAGGTCCGCGGCGACGGCCGAGGGCGTGTTGACGAAGAAGAGCCGCGGCGGCGCCCAGATGCGCGCGTGCAGCGTGCCGCGCTCAAGCTCCAGGCGGTGTTCGGTGAGCCGCGTCTCGACGAGGCGGACGCGCGTGTTCGGCTCGACCTCGACCTCGCCGATGTTGGCGACAGCGATCTCGGCGCGCGAGGCCGAGTCGGTCTCAAGCCATTCGCCGACGCCGAGCCGCCCGCGCTCGCCGATGCGATTTTGTGAGACGCGCGGCGCGCCCTCGACCCGCGCCACCTCCCACCCGGGCGACTGCGCGTGGCGCAGGTAGAGCCACGCGCCGCCCGCGACGAGCGCGAGCAGCACGGTCGCGAATGCAGGAATCAGAACACGTCGCCGGGAAGGGAAGAGGGAACGAGTTTGAGAGGCATGCTGTCTTTCCCGATTCATCTCTCTGACGAGCGCGGACTCGATGCCGTCCCAAATGTTTTCGGGAGCGGCGACCGAGGGGAGCGATTCGGCGAGGCGGATGCCGAGCTTGACCTCTTCGAACTGCGAGCGGCACGCGGCGCATCGTTCGAGGTGTGCGGCGACGTGCGCAACCTCGTCCGGCGAGAGTTCGCCGTGGGCATAAGCCGAGAGATGTTTCTTGTAGTGCCTTGCGAACATCATCCCTCCCGCTCGTCTCGCACCAACTCGCCGCGCAGGTGGCCGAGCCTGCGTGCGAGGGCCTTGTGGCCGCGGTTGAGTCTCGACGCGACCGTCCCCTTCGACAGGCCGAGCACGGCGGCGATCTCCTCGTAGCTCATCTCCTCGAAATACTTCAAAAGCATCACCACTCTCAGCTTCGGCTTGAGGGCCGCGACGGCGCGCTTGACAGAGTGCGCGACCTCGGCCCGCGCCAGCCTGTCCTCCTGCGTCCTCCGTTCGCGCGGCTCACTTAATTCTTCGCCCTCGCCGAACTGCTGCACCCGGCGCCGCTTGCGCTGCTCGTCCACGCACGCGTTCGTCGTCAGGCGGTAGAGCCAGGTCGTGAACTCCGACTCGCCCTGAAACTGCTTGATGCGCGTGAAGAGCTTGAGAAAGACCTGCTGCGTCACGTCGGCGGCCGTCGCCTCGTCGCCGCCGAAGAAGTAGAAGGCGACGGAGTAGACGCGGTCTTTGTGGCGCTCGAACAGGCGGCGGAAGGCGTCGCGGTCGCCCTGCTTGCAGGCTTCGATGACCGCCTCGCCCCGCGCTTCTTCGCCCGTCAAGACGACGCTCTCCATCCTCTCCTCCGCTTCAACTCTCGGCACAATAGACGTTCGCCCCGCGTATCTTCTTCCTTTTTTTTCCGGCTGGGAAGATAAACAGGTCAGTACCACCCGCGGTAGCGGTTGGTACTGACACTATTTCTCGGGCTTATTGTTGACTCGGCTGAAGTATTTCTCGGGCTTATTGTTGACTCGGCTGAAGCATGGCTTATACAATCCGGCCGTCGTCCCGAGTTTCTTCGAACGAGACCGAAACAACAGAATGCCTTCTCATCTCTCGAAAGTCGTCTGCGCGTTCGCGTTCGCGCTCTTGCTTGGTGGTGCGGCGCGCGCGCAGCAGCGTCCGCTCATCACGGAAGACGTGGACGTGTTGGAGCCGGGCGCGCTGCGCGTGCAGGTCGGCATCGACTTCACGCAGGACGCGAAGTTCCCCGCCTCGGGGCTCACCGGCGACCTGACGCGCGTCGGCGTCATCGGTGTCCACGTCGGCCTCTCGCCCAACGTCGAGTTTTCGATTGAAGGCGTGGCGCAGAACTTCCTGAGCATCAACACGCGCGGCACCTCCGCCTTCCCGCTCGCCATCCCCGCGGGCGAGAACTCGACGAACGACACGGGCGACTTCCGCTTGGCGACGAAGATCAAGCTGCGCAACGAGACGCGGCGCGGGCCTTCTTTAGGCTTCAAGTTCGGCGTGGAGCTGCCGAACTCGAACGAGTCGCGCGGCATCGGCGTCAACCAGACGAACGCGTTCGGCATTATCCTCATGGGCAAGAAGTTCGGGCGCGAAGGCCGCCTGAACACGTTCGGCAACCTCGGCCTCGGCATCTACACCGCGCCGACGCGGCTCTTCACGCAGAACGACATGCTGCTCTACGGCCTCGGCGGCATCTTCCGCGTCAACAAGACGGTCAACCTCGCGGCCGAGGTCAACGGGCGCGCCAACACGCGCGGCGGCGCGGCCCCGCTCGGCACCGAGTCGCTCGGCGAGTTCCGGCTCGGGCTTCAGGTCAAGGCCGCGGGCCTGCGCTTCGACGCCGCGGGCATCAAGGGCCTGACCGAGTTCAGCCCGCGCTCCGGCGTCACCTTCGGCGTCACTTACGACACGCCTTCAGTCTTCACGCCGGTTAAGTAAATAGTAAATGGTAAATAGTGAATGGAGGCCGCGCCCGCGTCTGGCTTACATCGGCGGGCGCGGCTTTTGTCTATTTACCATTGACCATTTACTATTCACCAAACCATGTTCGAATGGCTGACCCAACTCGTCAGTTGGCTGCACGACTTCATCAGCGAAGTGCCGATCTACGTCGCCGCGCCGGCGATGGTCTTGATCGGCGCGCTCGACTCGTCGCTCCTGAGCCTGCCCGAGATTAACGACTACCTCGTCGTCGCGCGCTGTTACAGCGACCCGAAGTCCGTCTTCTACTTCCCGCTCTTCGCCGCCACGGGCTCCGTGCTCGGGTGTCTCGTGCTCTACACGATCATGCGGCGCGGCGGTCAGGCCGTGATGCGCCGCCGCTTCAGCGCCGAGAACATCGCGAAGGTCGAGCGCGCCTACGCGCGCTTCGGGTTCCTCGCCCTCGCCGTGCCGGCGCTGCTCCCGCCACCGATGCCTTTCAAGATCTTCGTGGCGACGGCGGGCGCGCTCGAATACCCGCGGTGGCGCTTCATGCTGACCGTGATGATCGCGCGGAGCCTGCGCTACATCGTCGAAGGGACGCTCGCGGTCTTCTACGGCGAGCAGGTGTTGGTCTTCATGCGCGAGAACGGGCTCTACATTTTGAGCGGCGTCGGCGCGCTGGTCGTCGTCGGGGTGGGCGGCTACGTGCTGGTCAAGCACATCCGCACGCCGCGCCAGACCGCGGTCGAGATAGCAGAAGAGACTGAGACCGGGGGGGATGTCGAGGGGAAGGCGGCGGATTAAATCTTGAAGTGGCTGCTGCGTAAAATCACGAACGGGCTGACGGCGGTGAAGGACTTCCTCGTCCCGTTCGGCGCCTTCGGGCTGTTCGCCATCGCGCTGCTCGATTCGGCGCTGATACCTTTGCCCGGCGGGCCGGACGCGGTGATGCTTCTGCTCTCGACGCAGAGCCCTGCGCGGATGCCGCTCTATGCGCTGGGGGCGACGGCCGGGTCTGTGCTCGGCTGCGTTATCCTCTACTACATCTCGAAGCGCGCGGGCCGTCGCGCGCTCGACAAGTTCCCGCCGCAGAAGCAGGCGCGCGTCAAGGAACTGGTTGACCGCTACGACGTGCTCTCCGTGCTGGTCGCGTCGGTGCTGCCGCCGCCGTTCCCGTTCAAGCTCTTCGTCATCACGGCGGGAGTCTTCCGCCTGAGCCTCCTACGCTTCGCCGCGGCCGTCGCCGTCGGCCGCGCCTTTCGCTTCTTCCTCGAAGGCATCGTTGCCGTGAAGTACGGTAAGGACGCCGAGAAATTTTTAACCGACAACTACCCCGCGGTTGGCCTCGGCGTGGCCGCGCTCGTCGTCATCATCTTTGTGTTACGAGGTCTGCTGAAGCGGAAGAAGGGGAGCGAACCCCCGGCGGCAGTCGAAGAGGGCGGGGCGTCGACGGCTGACTGAAGTCTTAATGATTGCTGGCCTCTTTGGCTTGGCCGTTCCCGTTCGTGGGCAGGGGCTTCTGGAAGCGGCGCGCGCCGCTGAGGTCGCGGACGCCGTGCTCTTCGAGATGTTCGAGCAGGCGGAGGAAGACGCGCGCCGTCGCCCACGCGTCGTCGCCCGCGCGATGGCGCGTGCGGTGCGGGACGGAGAAATGCTCGGCGAGCGCGGCGAGACGGAAACTCCTCAGCTCGGGCAAAAGTTGGCGCGCGAGCGAGACCGTGCAGATGTGTGAGTTCATCATTCGGCGGCCGGGGAAGACGTTCGAGACTTCGTGGTTGATGAAGCGCACGTCGAAGACGGCGTTGTGCGCGACGAGGACGGAGGTGCCCGCGAAGTCGAGCCAGCGCGGGACGATCTCGTCGAAGGTCGGCGCGTCGGCGACCATCTCGTCGCGGATGCCGGTGAGTCCCGCGATGAAGGGCGGGATGGACATGAGCGGGTTGACAAGCGTCTGGAACTCGCCGACGATGCGGCCCGCGTGGACGCGCGCCGCGCCGATCTCCATGACGCGCGAGGGAGGCATCTTCGGCCCCGTCGTCTCGATGTCGAAGACGACGAAGTCCGTTTCGGAGAGCGCGCGGCACTCGTCGTCGTCGCAGAGCACCTCGACCTCGGAGCCGTCTCCGGTGATGCGCAGGCGCCAGTCCTCGCCGATCAGCTCGTTGACGAGCGAGGCGGCGGCGGCCCCGTCGAGGTCGGGCAGTTCGAGGATGTTGGCGCAGACCTCGGTGGCGGGCGGGCGCCCGCCGCGGGCGGGCGACAGCGTGGAGGT
>CAXTSK010000080.1:5275-13320 GCA_964246655.1 uncultured Pyrinomonadaceae bacterium | reverse complement strand
GCATGCGCGGGTCGGCCGTCTCCGCGACGCGGACGTAGGCTTCCGCCCGCTCGAAGTTGAGGCGCGAGAGGGCGCGCGCGGCGGCGGCGCGGACTTCGCGCGCCTCGTCGGCGAGCGCCATGATGACGTGCGCGAAGACCGACTCGTGGTTGATGAGCCCGAGGCTGTTGACGGCGGCCGAACGCACGGCGTCCTCCGCGTCGTAGCGCGCGGCCGTCGCCAGCGCCTCGACCGCGCTACGCACCTGGAACTGCGCGAGGAGCTGCGCGGCGTTGACACGCGACTCGGCGTCCGTGCTCTCGATGCGGACGAGGGCCGCGCTCAGAGCCTCGTCGTCGCAAGACTCGGGCAGCTCTTCGTAGTCGGCCGCGGGCACGAGCGAGCGCACGTCCGAGCCCGCGGCGTACGACTCCTGAGAATCGAGCTGCGTGCGGGCGAAGGCGGGCGCGTTCCAATCAACCTCAAGCGACTCGACCGAGCAGGCCGTGAGCGCAGGGCGGAGCACCGTCGCGGGGATGTCCTGGTGGCGTTGCGCCGCGTCGAGCAGGGCGCCGATGGCCGAGGGCATGCCGAGCGCGCCGAGGCTCTGCACGCATTCGGTGCGCACGAGCGGGTCGGCATCGTAGAGCGCTTCGGTCAGGAACGGGAGCGCCTGCGCGCTCTTCATGTCGCCGAGAGCGCGGGCGGCGCTCACGCGCTCGAACGTCTCGCCGCCGAGCAGCAGCGCGGCGCAAGCGCGCGCAACGAAGCCGTAGTCTTCGAGCGCGATGCGCGCGCGGCGGCGGCCTTCTTCGTCCGCCCCGTGCGCGCGCAGCGCCTTGAGCAGAGAGGTCTCGACGGCGCGGCGGTCGTCCGGCGCGCGCGAGGCGAGGACTTCGATGCTGTGCGCGCCGCCCACGACGAGGCTCGCCACCTCCTGGTCGATGCGGTAAGAGCCGTGGAGGATGGAGGGCACGGCCGCGTTCGACCTCGACTCGGCCGAGCGCTCCTGCTTGGAGCCGTTGGCTTCGGCGGACAGCTCGTTCCCGCGCCTCGTCGCCTCGTCCTCGGCGCCGCGACCTGACTTGCGGCGCTCGAAGGGGACGGTGATGTCCGACTTGCGCCGGTCACCCTTGAACGGCTCGAAGGGCTTCGCCTTCTCCGCGGCGCGCAACTTCTTCGTTTCGACCGCACCACTTTCATCAACGTCGCCCGCGCGCCTGCGCCTGACGAACATGCCGACCGAGCCCGCGACGCCGACGCCGACCACCGCGAACAGCGATGGCAGCGAGAGGAGGTACGACAAAAACCCTTCGCCCTTCACACTCTCAAGCTCCGCCTCGGCCGGCTGGGCGACGGTCGGCACGGTCGGCTCCTGCGGCGCGGGGTTGCCGGAGCTGATCGGCTCGGCGTACGTCTGCTCCTGCGTCTCGACCGGCGGCGACGCCTGGGTGGAAGACTTAACTAACACAGGCTGCGGCTCGGGCTGCGTCGGCTCGACTGCGGAGGGCTCCGCCGCGGCGCGGCGCTTCGACTCCGCCTTCGGCTGCTGCGCGCGTTCGGGCACCTCGCCCGACGTTTCTTCGCGCGGGGCCGACCGGCCGCGGCTCTGCGCACGCTCGGCCTGCCGCGTCTGCTCGACGGGGAAGTTCTCGACGTTGAGCGCGCCGCCCGACACGACGAGGTCGAGGCGGTTGCCGTGCGGCTGGACGGTCACGTTCGCGCCGCGCTTGACGGGCACGACCAGTTCAAGCGAGTTGCCGACGCGTTGCACGCGTACGCCGCGAGTCGCGCCCGACGCCTGACCGTTGACGAGCACGACGTGGAACCCTTCGGCGTCCTGCCACGTCTGCGCGCGGTTGAGCGAGCCGTCCGCAGAGATCGAGACGACGTTGCCCGACGAGGAGACGCCGGTGACGGTGACGGGGGGCTCGTGATAGCGCTGCTGCGCGAGGGGCTGTTCCGGCCCGCTCAGCGCGAGCGAGACGCCCGCCGCGGCGACGAGTCCGAGTCGCACGCAGCGTGAGCCGAGCGCGCTGCGGCTCCAAGTCCGAAACAGCACGGCAAAGTCGTGTCCGGTCGATTCCTTATTCATAGTTTTACTTCCGGGCGTGTGTGCCCGCCGGTGGGTGAGACCGTCTGAAGTCTTTCGGGATTAGAAAGGTCGCGAGCCGGGGATTGCTTGCTCGTCGCCCTTTTGACGGAAGGCTCTGGCGGCCCTCCTCAGGATGGAACCCTTCAGCGCTGTTCGTCGCTGAACTTGTAACCGATGCCCCAGACGGTCAGGACCATCTGTGGGTTCTCGGGGTTGTCTTCGATCTTGGCTCGCAGGCGGTTGATGTGCGAGTCAATCGTGCGGTCGTAGCCCTCGTAGGAGTAGTCCCAAATCTTCTCCAGGAGGTACTTTCGCGGGAAGACGCGGCCGGGGTTGGAGGCGAAGAGCCGGAGCAGCTCGAACTCCTTGGGCGTGAGCTCGACCTGCCGGTCGCCGACCGTCACCTCGCGCTTGGCCGGGTCGATGCGCAGCCGCCCGCGCAGGATCGGGGCGTCCTCGCTCGTCTCGGAGCGCGAGGCCGCGCGGACGCGGCGCATCACGCTCTTGATGCGCGCCTCAAGCTCGCGCAGCGAGAAGGGCTTGGTGATGTAATCGTCCGCGCCCATCTCAAGGCCGAGCACCTTGTCAACCACGTCGTCCTTGGCCGTCAGCATCAGGATCGGGATGTATGCGGCCTTCTCCCGCAGCTCGCGGCAGACGGCCAGCCCGTCCATTTTGGGAAGCATGAGGTCGAGAACGATGGCGTCGGGGCGGTCGTTCAGAGCCGCCTGGACGCCGGAGAGTCCGTCTTCCGCTGTCTGCACCGTGTAGCCCGTGCGCGAAAAATACTCGGTGATGGCTTCGAGAATTTTCTCGTCGTCTTCGATGATGAGGAGCTTGAGCTTGCGCTCGCCCGCCTCGATCTTCTCTTCACCTGTGTCCTTCACGTCGGGATTGGCGGCGGCAGATTTTTGAGTCATTGCGGAACGGTTGAGGGGGCGCCACAGCGGGCGCGCACCCCGGGACATCAAGAACTATAGCGAACCGGCCGACTAAACTCAAGCAATAAATAATCTTCGGCCCGCGGCACTGTCCGGCGGGAAACAAACACCCGCGCTATTCTTGTCGAAGTCGTCGCCCTTTCCAAGCCGCCGGACGTGTGATATTTACAACCACGCGTAAGCGGTCAACAACACCCCCGACTTGAAGGAGCATTATGACGAACGAAGAACGACAGGCGCTCATCGAGCAGTACAAAGCCGGCTACGACGAGGTCGCGCGGAGCCTCGAAGGCTTCGACGAGGAGTCGCTTTCGGCCCACCCCATCCCCGGCAAGTGGAGCGCGCGCGAGGTCGTCCAGCACCTCGCCGACAGCGAGATGAACAGCGCCATCCGCCTCCGAAAACTCTTGACCGAGGACGACCCGCAGATACAGGGCTACGACCAGGGGCAGTACGCCTTGAGCCTGCGCTACAACGAGCGCCCCATCGAGCCCGCGCTCGACGCCCTGCGCGGCGCGCGCGCCACCACCGGCCAACTCATCGACCGGATGATCGACGCCGACTGGTCGCGCGCCGGCACGCACTCCGAGTCCGGCCGCTACACCGCCGAAGACTGGCTCCGCATCTACGCCGACCACGCGCACAACCACGCCGCGCAGATTCGGAGGCTGCGCGAAGCGTTGAAGTAGCGGTCAGTTCAAAATCCCTTTGTGACCTTCGTGCATACCTTTGTGGTTAAGAGTGATCGACTTAACCACAGAGGTCACAAAGGATTTCACAAAGGCCCCGAAGAAGGATTGGCTGACAGCTTCACTCTTGACAATGATCGGGCGCGGCGAGCACAATCCCGCACGCCCCGGGGGCTCCCGCTGCTTTCAACCAAACCGTTACCGACCGACTTTGACCAGAGACATGACCGGCACTCCGACAGTCGCGGAGACTTCCCTCCCCGGGCTCAGGCTCGCGCGGCGCGGCAAGGTGCGCGACGTGTACGAGGTTGACGACTCTCACCTCCTCATCGTCGCCACCGACCGCATCTCCGCCTTCGACTGCGTGCTCCCCACTCAGATCGAGCGCAAGGGCGAGGTGCTCACCGCGCTCTCCGCCTTCTGGTTCGCGCGCCTCGCGCACATCGCGCCGCATCACCTCGTCACGACCGACGTTAACGCGATGCCGGAGTCAGTCCGCGCCTCGGCCGAACTGCTCCGAGGCCGCTCGATGCTCGTGCGCCGCACGGAGGTCTTCCCCGTCGAGTGCGTCGTGCGCGGTTACCTCGCGGGCTCCGGCTGGAAGGACTACCTCGCGACGGGCGAGGTCTGCGGCCACAAGTTGCCGGAGGGTTTGAAGGAGTCGGCCAAGCTCCCCGCGCCGATCTTCACGCCCGCGACCAAGGCCGAGACGGGCCACGACGAGAACATCAGCGAAGAGCGCATGCGCGAGATCGTCGGCGAAGAGACGACGACGAACCTGCGCAACACCGCGCTCGCGCTCTACCACGACGCCGAGTTGTACGCGCGCGGCCGCGGCATCATCATCGCCGACACCAAGTTCGAGTTCGGGCTCGACGAGGAGGGCAGCAGCATCCTCATCGACGAAGCGCTGACGCCCGACTCCTCTCGCTTCTGGCCCGCCGCGGCGTACGAGCCGGGCCACTCGCAGCCCTCCTTCGACAAGCAGTTCGTCCGCGACTACCTCGAAACGCTCGACTGGGACAAGCGGCCGCCCGCGCCGCCGCTCCCACCCGAGACGGCCGCCGCCACGACCGACCGCTACCTCGAAGCATACCGACTGCTGACGGGAACGCCGCTGTTAACTGTTGGCGATTAGCTTTTAGCTAACAGCTAACAGCCAACAGCTAACAGCTTCCAATGACTTTCTTCGACCTCTTCGTGCTCGCAATCGTCGGCGCGTCCGTCGCGGCGGGCGCTTTGCGCGGGTTCGTGCGCGCTCTGATTGCGAGCGTCGGGCTGGTGGTCGGATTCCTCGTCGCGTCGCACACGTACGAGCAGGCCGGAGCGTTCCTGCGCGGCCTGGGCCTGGTCGAGTCGGTCGAGGCCGGATACGCCGCGGGCTTCCTTGTGGTAGTCGGCGTTGTGCTGGCCGTCGGGTTCATCCTCGGCGAATCTGCGCGGGCGGGACTCAAGCGCGCGAAACTCCAGTGGTTCGACCGCGTGCTCGGCGCGGGCTTCGGCCTCGTGCGCGGCGTGGCCGTCTGCTCGGTCGTCTACCTCGCGCTGACGGCCTTCCCCGTCAAGCTCGAAGCGGTCGCGCATGCGCGCACAGGCCCCGCGCTCGCGGAGGGGGCGCGCCTGCTCGCCTTCTGCACGTCGGACGAGTTGCGCGCGCGCTTCCTTACGCAGTACCGACACCTTTTCGCCTGAGCGCCCGGCGGGCGCCGAGAGACGCGCGCCCTTTGAGACTTTATTTGAACCGACGGAGCGAACCCCCATGCCTATGCGCGCCCGGCTCGAAGCCCTGATTGACGAGATGCTCGACGGCCAGATCATGCTCGACGAGGCCCTCGAAGAGTTCGAGAAGCTCTACATCCAGAAGGCGCTCGCCCGCCACAAGGAGCACCTCTCGCGCACGGCCGCCACGCTCGGCATCCACCGCAACACCCTCTCCAAGCGCGTCGCCGGCTACCGCACGCAGGAGCGCGCCGCCGCTTCCAACAACCATCGCTCACGCAAACCCGCCGCCCGCCGCAAGCGCTGAACCCCCGCCCGAGAAGATTTACATCAAAACATTTCGCGACAACTCGACCAAAACACGCGGGTTGACAAAGGATGCGCAAGTGCTATATTTTTAGCAGTCCTTCAAAGGGAGTGCTAAAGAGTGACGTTTTTCTTAGCAAAACTACGGCGTTTTCGTTAGCGGCCCGGAAGGCAATCAAACCCAACTCTCATCCACAAAGAACCGGAAAGGAGCATTATGGCGACCAACATCAAACCACTGCACGACCGCGTGATCGTCAAGCGCATTGAAGAGGGCGAACAGGTGCGCGGCGGGATCATCATCCCCGACACCGCCAAGGAGAAGCCGCAGGAGGGCGAGGTCATCGCCGTCGGCGAAGGCAAGCGCAAGGACGACGGCACGCGCATCGGGCTCGACGTGAAAGAGGGCGACCGCGTGCTCTTCGGCAAGTACAGCGGCTCCGAGATCAAGCTCGACGGCGAGGAGTATCTCATCATGCGCGAGGACGAAATCCTCGGCGTCATCGAGCGGGCCGGCGCGGCCTCGGGCGGCAAGAAGGGCGGCAAGTAGTCTTCGAGACTCGGCCGCCTTTTCAGTGTCAAGCATCTTTGCAGTCGTGATATCGAAGGAGAAGAGATTCTTATGGCTAAGCAAGTAATTCACGGTGAGGAGTCGCGCGCGGCGATCCTGCGCGGCGTCAACCAGCTCGCCGACGCGGTCAAGATCACGCTCGGCCCCAAGGGGCGCAACGTCGTCCTCGACAAGAAGTTCGGCTCGCCGACCATCACCAAGGACGGCGTGACGGTGGCGAAGGAGATCGAGCTCAAGGACAGCCTTGAGAACATGGGCGCGCAGATGGTGCGCGAGGTCGCCTCGAAGACCTCGGACGTGGCGGGCGACGGCACGACCACCGCGACCGTGCTCGCGCAGGCCATCTTCCGCGAGGGCGTGAAGACCGTCGCGGCGGGCGCCAACCCGATGGCCCTCAAGCGCGGCATCGACAAGGCCGTCGAGCGCGCGACGGCCGAGATCAAGAAGATGGCGAAGCCGGTCAAGGGCGACATGATCGCGCAGGTCGGCTCCATCTCCGCCAACGGCGACCGCACCATCGGCGAGATGATCGCCAAGGCGATGGAGACGGTCGGCCGCGACGGCGTCATCACCGTCGAGGAGTCGCGCACGATGGAGACCGAGCTGGACGTGGTTGACGGCATGCAGTTCGACCGCGGCTACCTCTCGCCCTACTTCGTCACCGACCCCGAGCGCATGGAGGCTGTCCTCGACAATCCGCTGATCCTCATCAACGAGAAGAAGGTCAGCTCGATGAAGGACCTGCTGCCGCTGCTCGAACAGATCGCGAAGCTCGGCAAGCCGCTGCTCATCATCGCGGAAGATGTCGAGGGCGAGGCGCTCGCGACGCTCGTCGTCAACAAGCTGCGCGGCACGCTCAACGTCGCGGCCGTCAAGGCCCCCGGCTTCGGCGACCGCCGCAAGGCGATGCTCGAAGACATCGCGATCCTGACGGGCGGCAAGGTCATCTCGGAAGACCTCGGCATCAAGCTTGAGAACGTCAAGCTCGAAGACCTGGGCCGCGCCAAGAAGATCACCATCGACAAGGACAACACGACCATCGTGGACGGCGGCGGCAAGGAGGCCGACGTGCAGGCGCGCGTCAAGACCATCCGCGCGCAGGTCGAGGACACCACGTCGGACTACGACCGCGAGAAGTTGCAGGAGCGTCTGGCGAAGCTCGTCGGCGGCGTCGCGGTCATCCGCGTCGGCGCGGCGACCGAGACCGAGCTGAAGGAGAAGAAGGCGCGCGTCGAGGACGCGATGCACGCCACGCGCGCGGCCGTCGAGGAGGGCATCGTCCCGGGCGGCGGCGTCGCGCTCGTGCGCGCGGCGAAGGCGCTCGACAAGTTCCGCGCCAACGAGGAGGGCGAGGGCGACGCCGACGAGCAGATCGGCGTGACCATCGTCCGCCGTGCGCTCGAAGAGCCGCTGCGCCAGATCGTCTCGAACGCCGGCAAAGAGGGCGCGGTCATCGTCGAGAAGGTGCGCGAGGCCAAGAAGGAGTCCTACGGCTACAACGCCGCGACCGAGACCTTCGAAGACCTCGTCGAGGCGGGCGTCATCGACCCGGCCAAGGTCACGCGCTCGGCGCTCCAGAACGCGGCTTCGATTGCGGGCCTCATGCTGACGACCGAGGCGCTCATCTCCGAGCTGCCCGAGGACGACAAGGCCCCCGCCATGCCCGGCGGCATGGGCGGCGGCATGGGCATGTAATCACCCACCGCAGGGCTGTGAGAAAGGCGCCGCGCGAAACCATTTCGCGC
>CAXTSK010000080.1:0-5265 GCA_964246655.1 uncultured Pyrinomonadaceae bacterium | reverse complement strand
ATCAACCCCCCCCCCGCCGGGGTGCTCCCCCCCCCCCCCCCCACCCCCCCCCGCCCCCCCGCCTTTCTTATCTCCGTATGTCTGACTTGAAAGCACGCCGACCGCCGTCTATACTCGCCGCTCGTTAGACGATTCACGCGCGTCCGCGAAGCTCTCGATGACCCCCAATCAACTACAGAAGCCCACAGGTCAGATGCCCGCCGTCTTCCGTTACGGCTGCGGCTTCCTGAGTATCGGCGTCGTCCTCGTCAGTCTCTTCTTCGTCGTCGCCGCCATCAGCGACCTCGTGCTTAACCGCGAACCGGACAAGGTGGGGGTACTGATCGGGTTACTAATCTTCTTCGGCGGGCTGGCCGCGGGCGGCATCTTTGCGGCGTGGAAGTTCATGCGGAGCGCGCCCGCGCGGCCGAACTTCGATCTTGAGAACAGGATTCTTCAGCTCGCGGCGGCGAAGGGGTGTCGTCTGACGGTGGGGATGGTTGCGCTCCACTGCCGCGCCAGCATTGAGGAGAGCCGCGCGACGCTTGAGCGGATGGCGTTGCAGGGCGCGGCGAACGTGCAAGTGGAGGACGACGGCGGCATCGTCTACGATTTCTCCGACCTGCTGCCGGCCTGCGAGCCGCAGCCGCGCGCGGGAGAGCGCCCGGTGCAACTCCCCTGAAGACCTTCTCGCTCACTCAACCAAATCAATAACGCTTCAGCGGACGTTCTCGGAGCCGGGGTCGGCGGCGTGGCGCATGCGCTCCTTGTCGAGGTCGCGCTCGACGCGGATGTAGAAGACGACGAGGACGACCACGGCGACGATGATGGCGACGACCGCGACGACCGTCCAGGGGTCGTTGTGGATGAAGCCCAGAGCGCCGCTGACACCCGTCCCTATCAGCCCGGCCACGAGGGCGTAGACGCGTTTCATCTCGCTCACGGAAGCCTGTAGGAAGTCCGTCTGCCGCATCGGCGCCGGTTGGGTCACGCCGTCCTGCGTGCCGCCGCCGACGTGGGCGGCGGAGTCCTGCTTCGTGGCGGGCATCTGCGCGGGGGAGTTCGTCGCCGCGCCGGAGGTCGCTGGCGAGACGGTCGGCGCGGTCGGGATGTCTGTCGAACCTCCCGTGGGGACAGTCGAGACGCCTGCGGGCGTCTCGGCCGCGGGGGGTGCGGACGTTTGTGTAGGTTCGGCGGGGACGTTGCCGATGACGGTCGGGCAGACGCTATCGGCGGCGGCCGTGTCGGGGAGAAGCGCGGCGCGCAGGATGGCCTCCCACCTGACGGCGTTCTGCGCCATCTGCCGGACGACTTCGGGGCGCACAATCAGCTCGCCGGGGTTGATGATGCGACGCGCGTTGTAGTAGTCGGCCGGGAGGCGGTCGTCGAGCGGGATATAGTCTGAGAGCTTCTTGCCCGTGAAGAGCCCGCCGCGCATGCCGAGCGAGAGGATGGCCCACGCGACTCCGGGCTTGAGCGCGAGGTCGGGGTCGTTGACCAGATCGACGCCGAGCAGGCGGCCGAACTTGGTGTAGTTGTTCCGACCCGTGATCTGCACGTAGCCGCGGCCGCGGAAATTCCAGCCGTCGCCCGGTTGCGTGTTGCCGAGGTCGAGCCGCCCCTGGTAATGGCTCATGATGTAGGCGTAGCTGCCCAGCTCGGTAATCGGGTTGTAGGTCAGCGCAACGTGCTGGCCGTTCACGACGCCCCCGACGTTCGTCTCGCGCTGGACGGTCGTGAAGGCGTAGGCGAGTTGTCGCACGCTCGTAAAGGAGGGGTCGGCATCGGCCGCGGCGAGCATGCTTGAGAGGCCGCTGAACTGGTAAGGGCCGAGCGGGCCGAAGGCCGGCCGGTAGCGCGCTAAGAAGGCGTTGGAGTCGAATCTCATCGGGGATCACCTCCTGAAGCAGTGCGAGAGGAACGGGCGTTTTGCGGGTGACTGAAGGACGCCCGACGATATTCCCGTGCGGCCCCGATGTCAACGGAATTCTGAAGGCGTTAACGACTCGCCTTGTGAGGGCCGTTCAGAAGCGCGCCTCGAACGCGTCGCCCTTCTTCACGCCGTGGCGCAGGGTCAGCTCCGGGTAGGGTGAGTGCTCGGCTTCGGCGCCGTTAAGACCGAGGAGTTTTTCGACTTCCAGGATGCGCGCCTCCTCGCCTTCGATCTCGGCGAAGAGTCCGAAGGGCAGCTCGTCGATGACGACCTCCGCGCCCGCGACGAGCCAGGTCTCGCGCCGCTTCTCGTAGACGAGCGCGGGCCGGTAGCCGAGCGCTTCGAGTATCGACGCCAGCGCGCCAGCGTCCGACACTTCGGTCTCCTCCTCGCGCTGCCGCTTGACGGGCGAGCCGGACAGGTCGCGCTCCTTGAACGTGAAGACCGCGCGCCCGCCCTTGCGCCGCAGGCGCAGCACGCGCCGCGCGGGGTCGAGCCCCGGCCCCGTGTAGATGACGTTCTCCTCGAACTCCGCGCTCCCCCGCCCCTCCGCGCCGACCTCCCTCAACCTGCGGCGCAGAGGCTCGATTTGCTCTGACTTAAGCCTGTACTTCTTCTCAATCTCGATGGGCATGTTCTTCAGGACTGTCTCACCCACTTCAGCACCTCGGGGATGGTGGCGCGCTTGCCGTACATGAGCATGCCGACGCGATAGATGCGCCCGGCGAGCCAGAGCATCGCGGCCACGGTCGCGAAGCCGAGGCCCAGCGAGAGCGCGATCTGCCAAAAGGGCGGCTCCTGCGCGACGATGCGGATGAGCATCGTGATGGGCGCGAAGAAGGGCACGAGCGAGACCCAGACGGCGAACGAAGAGTTCGGGCTGCGGATGACGGGGAACGCGAGGTAGAAGCCGACGACGAGCAGCATGATGATCGGCATCGCGAGTTGTCCGCCCTCCTGCGAGGTCGTCACCATCGAGCCCACGAGCGCGTACAGCGTGGCGTAGATGAAGTAGCCCATCAGGAAGAAGAGCACGACGTAGGCGTAGACGCCGACCGGCACCTGCGGGATGACTACGCCCGCGCCGCGCGCCGCGAAGTAGGCGCCGAGGCCGGCGAAGGCCAGCCCCCAGATGGCGAACTGCGTCAAGGCCACAAGCGAGACCCCGACGAGCTTGCCCGACATCAGCGTGAACGGCCGGATGGAGGAGAAGAGAATCTCCGCGATGCGCGTCTCCTTCTCCTCGATGACCGCGCCGAGCACGACCTGGCCGTACATGAGGATGGTCAGGTAGATGACGAAGCCCGCGCCGAAGACGAGGAAGAAGCCCTGTCCGCGGTCGGCCTCCTCGCCGCCCCCGCCCGCCTTCAAAGCCTTCATGTTGATGGGCTGGTTGACCGCACGCATCACTTCGGGGCCGACGCCGCGCGCGTCGAGCCGCGCGTCGCGCACGGCCCGCGTGAGCGCGTTCTTCACCTGCCCCCTTGTGAACACGTCGCCGACGTTGCGCGAGTGATACTCCGCCTCGCCGCCCTCCAGCACGTTCGGCGGGAGGACGAGGTAGCCGTCCAGCTCGTCGCGCTTGACGCGCCCGTCGAGTTGCGCCTTGATCTCTTCGAGCGTCCGGCCTTCCTTCGAGACCTCTTCGACCTCGAAGCTCTGCGCCGAAGCCTTCGCGGCCTGCTCCATCCGCGCGCGCGTGTTCTGGTTCATCGCGCCCTGCGCCGCCTCGGGCGCGTTGCCGCCGCCGTCGTCGTCTCCGACCGACTGCGGGTTCTTGAGCGCGTCGCCGACGCGCGTAGACATGCGGCCCGACTCGTCCAGGACCGCGACGCGCGTGGGGCCGCCCGTCCTGATGCCGGCCATGAGGATGGGGACGACCGTGAAGAGCGCGAACATGAGCGGCGCGCCGACGGTGACGATGATGAACATGCGGCTGCGTACGCGCTGCACGTACTCGCGCTTGACGACCGCGCGGAACTTCATTATTGAGGTCATTCGGCGCCGCTCACTTTCTCGATGAAGATGTCGTGGAGCGAGGGCTCGACCAGCTCGAAGCGCGTGACGCGCGCGCCCGCGGCGAGCAGGCGCCTCAATAACTCCTGCGCGTCGGCGCCCGGCGCGAGCAGCGCCTCAAGGTCGTCGCTGTGGCGCTCGACCGAGGCGACGAGCGTCGGGTCTTCGAGCACGCCGTCGCCGCCCTCGAAGCGGAGCGCGACCGAGTTGCGGCCGAAGCCGCTCTTGACCTCGCGGATGCTGCCCGAGAGCACCTTGCGCGAGCGGTTGACGAGGCAGATGTCGTCGCAGATGCGCTCGGCCACCTCCATCTGGTGCGTCGAGAAGATGATGGTCTTGCCCGCCTGCTTCAGCTCAAGCACGAGGTCTTTCAACAGCTCGACGTTGACGGGGTCGAGCCCCGAGAAGGGCTCGTCGAGGATGAGGAGGTCGGGGTCGTGCAGCACCGCGCCGATGAACTGTATCTTCTGCTGCATGCCCTTCGACAGCTCGGACGCCTTCTTGCGCTTCCAGTCCGAGAGCTTCACCTTCTCGAACCAGCGGTCGAGCGCCTCGTCCGCCGCGCGGCCGGAAAAACCTTTCAGCTCGGCGAAGAACTTGAGCTGGTCGCCGACCCGCATGCGCTTGTAGAGCCCGCGCTCCTCGGGCAGATACCCGATGCGGCTCTGCACCTCCGGCGTGAAGGGGCGGCCGCAGAGTTCCACCGTCCCTTCGTCCGGCCGCGTGATGCCGACGATCATGCGGATGGTCGTGGTCTTGCCCGCGCCGTTCGGCCCGAGCAGTCCGAAGATGCGCCCCGGGCACACCGTCAGGCTCAAACCGTCCACGGCCGTGAACTCGCCGAAGCGCTTCGTCACGCCTTCGAGTCTGAGTGTAGGTTGTTGTTCGCTCAAGGTAGTGTTCGGGAATGTGGATAAAGGACGCGAACTTATACGGACTTCCCTGACGAAAGTTTCGGGCTCATTTTTTGACCGCGAGTTTCCCGTTTTCCCTCCCCGCGCGCGCGGACGCGTGGTAATATTCCTGCCGCCGTCACCCCAGAGCGGCCCGGGACAGGGGTTCTCCACCATGCTCTCCAAAAAGCTCTTCCGTCCGCGCCTCGCCGTCGTGCTTTTCGCCGCGCTCTGTCTGCTCGCGCCCGCGCGCGCGCAGCAGACGCCCGCGCCCGCGCCGCCCGCCGATAAAGACGACGAGGAGGTCGTGCGCATCAGCACCGAGCTGGTGCAGACCGACGTGATGGTCTTCGACAAGGCGGGTAAGTTCATGGACGGGTTGAAGCCTGAGCAGTTCGAGCTGCGCGTGGACGCCCTCGATGCCGACGGCGAGGTGCTCAGCCA
>CAXTSK010000079.1:5777-13563 GCA_964246655.1 uncultured Pyrinomonadaceae bacterium | reverse complement strand
ACGGCCGCGCGCGTGGCGTGCATCGCGTCCTCGACGCGCGCCTTCTTCTCCTTCATCTCGGTCTCGGTCGCGGCGCCGACACGGATGACCGCGACGCCGCCCGCGAGCTTCGCCAGACGCTCCTGCAACTTCTCGCGGTCGTAGTCCGAGGTCGTCTCATCGATCTGGTGGCGGATGGTCGAGACGCGCCCCTGAATGGCCTTCTGGTCGCCCGCGCCCTCGACGAGGGTCGTGTTCTCCTTGTCCACGATGATGCGCTTGGCGCGGCCGAGGTCTTCGATGGTGACCGATTCGAGCTTGATGCCGAGGTCTTCCGTGATGACGCGGCCGCCCGTCAGGGTCGCGATGTCTTCGAGGATGGCCTTGCGGCGGTCGCCGAACGCGGGCGCCTTGACGGCGCAGACCTTGATGGTGCCGCGCAGGCGGTTGACGACGAGCGTCGCGAGCGCGTCGCCCTCCACGTCCTCCGCGATGATGAGGAGTTGCTTGCCCTGGTTCGCGACCTGTTCGAGCAGCGGCAGGAGGTCGCGCATCGCCGAAATCTTCTTCTCGTGGATGAGGATGACGGGCTCTTCGAGCACGGACTCCATGCGGTCGGGGTTGGTGACGAAGTAGGGCGAGAGGTAGCCACGGTCGAACTGCATGCCCTCGACCAAATCCAACTCGGTCTGCATCGACTTCGACTCCTCGACCGTGACGACGCCGTCCTTGCCGACGCGATCCATCGCCTCGGCGATGAGTTCGCCGATCTCGCGGTCGTTGTTGGCGGAGACAGCGGCGACGTTCGCCAGCTCCTCCTTGCCCTTGACGTTCTTCGAGAGCTTTTCGAGCGCGGCGGTCGCGGCCTCGACGCCGAGCTGGATGCCGCGCTGCAAGGACATCGGGTTGGCGCCGGCCGTGACGTTCTTGACGCCCCCGCGGAAGATGGCCTGCGCGAGCACGGTGGCGGTCGTCGTGCCGTCGCCCGCGATGTCGTTGGTCTTGGTGGCGACCTCCTTGACCATCTGCGCGCCCATGTTCTCGTACTTGTCTTTAAGCTCGATCTCCTTGGCGACCGTCACGCCGTCCTTCGTGATGACGGGCGAGCCGAACTTCTTGCCGAGCACGACGTTCCTGCCCTTCGGCCCGAGCGTGACGCGCACCGCGTTCGCCAGGACGTTCACGCCCTTCAGCATCGCGCTCCGCGCCTCTTCTCTGAACTTCAAATCCTTCGCTGCCACTGTTCGTTTCTCCTGAGAAAAATATTGACTGTGGGTTAGTCTGATTTAGTGAACCGTTAAGCGCCCGCGCTTTCACTCTTCGCGCGGCCGACCTGCACGCGCGCGGGGCGGAGCAGTTGATTGCCGAGCCGGTAGCCGCGGCCGTACTGCGCGATGACCTGGCCGTCCAACTCGGGCTCGACCTCGACGGTGTCAACCGCTTCATGTAACTCCGGGTCGAAGGGTTGAGCCAACGCTTCAATCGGCTCGGCGCCGATCTGCGTGAGCACGTTCTCGAAGCCGCTGATGGTGCCGTGCAGGCCGTCGAGGAGTGCTTCCGTCGAGCCGCCCGCTTCGGCCGCCTCGACGGCGCGTTGCAGGTTGTCGATGACGGGCAGCAGCGACGCGATGAAGGCCGCCTTCTCGCGCGCGACGCGGTCGTCTGCGTTGCGCGCGAGGCGCTGGCGCAACTCGTCCGTCTCGCGCTTCAGCTCCGTCCGCACCTGTTCGAAACGTGCCTGCACGTCGGCAACTTTCTGCTCCGCTTCGCGCGTGCGCGCCTCAAGCTCTTCGACGTAAGACGGCTTGACGCTCGGCGGCGCCTCTTCCGCGGCCGGCTGCTCGCCCTCCTCTTCGCCGAGGCGGATGCGGCGGCGGTCGTTGACGCGCACCTGCGGCGCGTTCTCTTCTTCGGTGCCCAGCTCCTCCGGCCAGTCCTTCTCGGCCGAATCCTTCTCTGCCATATCTCGCTTCTTACTCCCTCTGCGAAATAGTCTCATGCTCGTGAACCGTGGATGGGATTCGTCGTCTTCCGGTGAAGCTTAACACCCGGAGGCCGGTTCGGCCCAACACCCGCTCACGCGCCGCGCGACTCACTGCACGTCTATCTTCAGCCGGCCCCCCTGCCGCTCGCCGCGCTTCGGCAGGTGGAGCAGCAGCACGCCGTCCTTGTAGTCGGCCGCGATGGCCGCGCGGTCTACGGCGTCGGGCAGACTGAAGGTGCGCACGAAGCGCCCCTGCGGCCGCTCGGTGCGGCGCGCGTGCAAGCCCTCCTGCGCTTTGCGCTCGCCGCGGATGACGAGGCGGCCTTCGTCCAGACTAACGTCCAGCCCGCCGCGGTCGATGCCCGGCAGGTCGAGCGCGAGCAGGTACTCGCGTTCGTCCTCGTACACGTCGGCCGCCGGAATCCAGTCGGCGCGCTCGATCTCCGCATCGCCCTCGCGCGCGCCCCCGCGGCGGTCGGCCGCCTCCTCGAACAGTCGGTTCATCCTCTCCTGCAAGGAGAAGAGATCGCGCGGGTCGAACCTGTGGTGTCTCATTCGATTCCTCCTACGGTTTTGTGACGGCGAACCGGGAACGCCGAACGGCGCACCGAAAACTTTTACCTTACACTTCATCGCTCGGAGTTCCCCTTTCGTCGTCAGGCTTTCGCCGCTTCGGTCACGGCGTCGCCGCCGTCGGCCGTGAATTGCATCTGGTCGCCGTCGGCCGAGACGCGCACGGTCTGGCCGGGCAGAACCTCGCCGCGCAAAAGCTTCGACGCGAGCGGGTTCTGGATGAGCGTCTGGATCGCGCGCTTCAAGGGCCGCGCGCCGTAGAGCGGGTCGTAGCCCTCGCGCGCGAGCAGCACGCGCGCCGAGTCGTCGAGCACGAGGTGCATGTCGCGCTCCGCGAGCAGGCGGCGCAGCCGTTCGAGCTGTATCTCGATGATGTCGCCGATCTGCTCGCGCGTCAGCTGGTGGAAGATGACGATGTCGTCCACGCGGTTCAGGAACTCCGGCTTGAAGTTCTCGCGCAGGACTTCGAGCACCGCCTCGCGCACCTGCTTCTCGTCGTCGGCCACGGCCTGTATCTCGCGGCTGCCGAGGTTCGAGGTCATAATCAGCACGGTGTTCTTGAAGTCCACCGTGCGCCCCTTCGAATCGGTCAAACGGCCGTCGTCGAGAATCTGCAAGAGGATGTTGAAGACATCCGGGTGCGCCTTCTCGATCTCGTCGAAGAGGATGACGCTGTACGGACGGCGCCGCACCGCCTCGGTCAACTGCCCGCCCTCCTCGTAGCCGATGTAGCCCGGCGGCGCGCCGATCATGCGCGCCACGGCGTGCTTCTCCATGTACTCCGACATGTCGAGCCGCACCATCGAGCGCTCGTCGTCGAAGAGGAACTCCGCGAGCGCGCGCGCCGTCTCGGTCTTGCCGACGCCCGTGGGGCCGAGGAAGATGAAGGAGCCGACCGGGCGGTTCGGGTCTTGCAGACCCGCGCGCGCGCGGCGCACCGCGTTGGCGACCGCCAACAGCGCCTCGTCCTGCCCGACGACGCGTTTGTGCAAGCCCTCCTCCATCCTCAAGAGCTTCTGCATCTCGCCTTCCAACATCTTCGAGACGGGCACGCCCGTCCAGCGCGAGACGACCTCGGCGATCTCCTCTGCGTCCACCTCGCCTTTGAGCAGGCGCTTCCGCTCGCTGAGTTCGGAGCCCGACGACTCAAGCTTTTCGAGCCGGTCCTTAAGCTCTTTGAGTTTTTCGTCGAGCTTGAACAACTCTTTGTAATCTTCCTGGGGCGGGGGCGTGCCCTCACTCTCCTTGTCCTTAATCTCTTTGTAGCGGGTCTTGTGCAGGTGTTCCAGACGGGTGACTTCTTCCGGTAGCTTCCCCACGTCGCCGAGCCCTGCGCGCTCCAACTCCCACTGATCATTCAGGTCCTGGAGCTGGCGCGAGATTTCCTTCTCATCCTTCATGGCCTCCTCGCGGCGCTTGATGGCCGAGGGTTCCTCCTCCCCCGCGAGCTGCTCGATGACGGTCTTGAGTTGGATGCGGCGGCGCTGGAGCCGGTCGATCTCCTCGGGCACGCTCTGGATTTCGGTCGCCAGGCGGCTGGCCGCCTCATCGATGAGGTCGATGGCCTTGTCGGGGAGGAAGCGGTCGGTGATGTAGCGATTCGAGAGCGTCGCCGCGGCGACGATCGCCGAGTCCTTGATAAGCACCTGATGGTGCTGCGCGTAGCGCTCCTTGAGGCCGCGCAAGATGGCGATGGTGTCCTCGACCGACGGCTCGCCGACGAGGATCGGCTGGAAGCGGCGTTCGAGCGCCGCGTCCTTCTCGATGTACTTCTTGTACTCGTTGAGTGTGGTCGCGCCGACGCAACGCAGTTCGCCGCGCGCCAGCGCCGGCTTCAGCATGTTAGAGGCGTCGATGGCGCCCTCGGCCGCGCCCGCGCCGACGAGCGTGTGCATCTCGTCAATGAAGAGGATGATGTTGCCCCCCGCTTGCCCGATCTCGCGCAGGACGGCCTTGAGGCGGTCTTCGAACTCGCCACGGTACTTCGCGCCCGCGAGCATCGAGCTGAGGTCGAGCCCGATCAGGCGCTTGGTCTTGAGTGTTTCGGGCACGTCGCCCGAGACGATGCGCTGCGCGAGGCCCTCGACGATGGCGGTCTTGCCGACGCCGGGCTCGCCGATGAGCACGGGGTTGTTCTTCGTGCGGCGCGAGAGCACCTGGATGGTGCGCCTTATCTCCTCGTCGCGGCCGATGACGGGATCGAGCTTGCCCTCCCGCGCGAGCTTCGTCAGGTCTTTGGCGTACTTCTCCAGCGCCTCGAAGTTAACCTCCGGGTTGTCGTTGGTGACGCGCTGGCGCCCGCGCTGCTTCATGTCCTCTGCGAGCGCGTTCGGCGTGACCTTGTGCTTGCGGAGTATCTCCCCGGCCACACCCTTGTCGGCGGCGAGCGCCATCAGGAGTACGTCGAGGGCGATGAATTCGTCGCCCCTCTCCTGCGCGAGCCTGTCGGCCTCGTCGGCGACTCGCTTGAGTCGCGGGCTGGGGAAGCGGTGCACGCCCTCGACCTTCGGGAGGTTGTCGAAGGTGGCAGTCAGGGTAGGCAGGATGGACGGCAGGTTGACGCCGAACCTCTCCAGGATGGACGCGACGACGCCTTCGGGCTGCCTGAGCAGCTCGACGAGCAGATGCTCAGGCTGTATCTCCGGGTGCTGGTTGCGCTCGGCCAAAGCTTCGGCGTCCTTGATCGCCCGCTGGCCCAGCAGTGTGAAACGTTCTAGACGCATGATTGCCTCTGAAAAATCGCTGCCAACTACTTAATCAAAAAACTGCTTCTTACAACTCCGTCTTAAACCTGAGCGGCCAGCCGCGTCGGGCGTCCGCGGAAGTTTCGGCTTCCGTGGCTCCTGACCGTCGGGCTGGCCGCCGAAGGTTTCCTGCAAGGGTTAGGCGTTGGCCGACTGGCCCTTGTTAGCTGACGGCTGCTCGGGCTTCGCCTCGATAGTCTTCGCGGTCTGGCCTTCGGCCGGCTCGCCCTTGATCTCGATGCGGCGGGCCTTCACCTCTTCGCGCTTGCGGAGCGCGACACGGAGCACGCCGTTCTTGTACTCGGCCGTCGCGTTCTCGGGCGAGACGGTCTGCGGCAGCGTAAAGGAGCGCGTGAACGCCCCGTAGGCGCGCTCGACGCGATGGTAGTTGTCAGCCTCGTCCTTCTTCTCAAAGCGGCGCTCGCCGCGCAAGGTCAGGACGTTGTTCTCGACCGTCAGCTCGAAGTCCTCGCGGTTCATGCCGGGGAGTTCGGCTTCGAGGACGATCTCGTCCTTGTTCTCGAAGATGTCCACGTTCGGCGTCCAGGCGCCGCGGGCGATGCCTTCGTCGCCGAAGCCGCGCGAGAAGTTGGTGGAGAACAGACGGTTGACCTCGTCCTGCAAGGTCTTCAGGTCACGGAAAGGGTCGTAGCGTGTGATGCTCATGATTTTTAACCTCCAGAGAGAATTTTTGCTGCCCCTCAGGCTCCGAAGTGGAGCGCCGGGGGTATCCTCAATGCGTGAGCACGGAGGAATAATAAATATTGAGTGTCCTCTTGTCAAGTCTATGGATGAACGAGAAAATCTCCGAGTTGCCCGCCCTGACAGGCCGTAACCGTCGCCGCATTTATACTCCTATAAGAATATTTCAGAGAACATTTGTTGACGTAATATCATTTAAAGCGTATGATGAACGGCAATTGACGGCTTTCACCGAATTTGACTGAACGCGGCGGCTCGGAGATTCGTAAAGGGGAAAGATGCCTTCGATACTTGACGAGAGGGACGCGAAGATTCTGGAGATGCTCCAGAAGGACGGGCGGACGAGCAACGTGGAGCTTGCGCGCGCGGTCGAGCTGGCCCCTTCGGCGACCCTTGAGCGCGTGCGTAAGCTTGAGGAGCGCGGCCTTATTAAGGGCTACACGGCGATCCTCGACCCGCACGCGCTGGGGCTCGGGCTCGTGGCCTTCATCTTCCTGCGCGTGGAAGACCCGGAGGATTTGGTCGGGCGCGCCGAAGGGACGGGCGAGGAACTGGCGGCGCTGCCGTCGGTTTTGGAGTTACACCATCTGGCGGGCGAGGACTGTTTTCTGTTGAAGGTGCGCGCGCGGGACACGGACGACCTCTACCGGTTTCTGCGCGACGAGCTGGGGCGTTTCAAGGCGATCAGGAGCACTCGGACGACGATTGTGTTGAAGACGGTCAAGGAATCTACGGAGCTGCCGTTGGACAGGGAAAGGGCGGGTGAGTGATGCAGAACAGAGAGAAGCTTGGGGCGTACGGCGCCTGGGTGGCGGTCTGTTTCTTCTGGGGGACGACGTACCTTGCGATTGCCGTCGGGCTGGAGAGTTTTCAGCCGACGCTCTTCGCGGGGCTTCGGTTCGTCATCGCCGGGAGCGTGCTCTTCTTCGTCATGCTCCGGCAGAGGGGCGCGCGCCTGCCCATCGGACGCGAGTGGTTCGACCTGGGCGTGGTCGGCCTGATGCTGCTCGGCGTGGGGAACGGCGCGGTCGTGTGGGCAGAGAAGTGGGTGCCGAGCGGGATGGCGGCGCTTTTGGTGGCGACCTCGCCCTTCTGGGCGGCGCTGCTTGAGCGTTTCCAGAAGGGCGGCGAGCGCGTCGGGGTGCGCGGGCTTCTGGGGATGGCCGTGGGCTTCGGGGGCCTGGCGATGCTCGTGGGGCCGCAGCTCTTCGGCGCGGAGCTGAACGGCAAGTACGTGCTCGGCGTCGTCATCATACAGGTCGGGAGTTTCTTCTGGCAGTCGGGTTCGGTCTATTCGAAGCTGCGCCCCGTGGGCGTGTCGCCGCTGATGGCTTCGGCGGTGCAGATGCTTTGGGCAGGCGTGGTGTTGACGCTCGTGGGGACGCTCGCGGGCGAGTGGTCGGGGATGCATCTCAGCGCGAGAGGCGCGGGGGCTTTCCTGTACCTCATCGTGTTCGGGTCGATTGTGGCCTACAGCGCTTACACGTACGCGATACAGAAGTTGCCGCTGCCTTTGGTCTCGACTTACTCGTACGTGAACCCTTTGGTGGCGCTCGGGCTCGGCTGGCTGATTCTTTCGGAGCCGCTCGGCTGGCGCGAGGCGGGCGCGGCGCTCGTCATCCTGCTCGGCGTGGCGTTGGTGAAGACCTCGCCGAAGGAGATCGCGCTGCTCCTCGCGCGCCTGCGCCGTGGGCGGCGAACGTCGCCGCGCGACGACTGCCAGACTCACATCACGCAGTGCGCGGCCTAACGATAAGTCAAAAGTAAAAAGGCAAAAGTTAAGAAGAGCGCGGCTCTCATCAAC
>CAXTSK010000079.1:0-5767 GCA_964246655.1 uncultured Pyrinomonadaceae bacterium | reverse complement strand
TCCTCCCCCCCCCCGCTCTTCTTCGTCCTCACTTTTGCCTGCTGGTCGGCGTGTCGAAGCGGAAGAGGATTGAGCCGCGGGTTGTGCCGGAGACGTGTCTCTGTTTCGACTGCGGGCCGAGTTGGTCGGGTGGTTGGAACTTGCTCCCGACGGCGGGAATCACGTCGAGGAAGGCGATGCCGGTTTCGGGGAGGTCGAGGAGGCCGTCGCGGCCGTCCTTTGGCTTGTAGATGCCGAGGTGGGAGCTGCCCGACTCGTTGAAGAGAGTGAACGTGCCCGCCGTCGTCTCAAACGCCGCCCAGCGCCAGCCGGCGAAGTAGCCCTTGAACTCGGGGTAGTCCCAACTCTCGCCGGGCGTCGTGTCGTTGTAGCCTCTCTCCCACACGTCGAGCCGCGTGCCGTGCGTGCGGTTCTGCCAGACGCGGAAAGGGCCGCGCCCGAGCCAGCGCAGGCCGCGCGTCTCACGCTCGGGCGCGTCGAACCGTACGCCGAGCAGGTCAATCGGCCCTTCGAACGCGTACCTGTAGTCGAGCCTGACCACGCCGCCGGGCGAGACGCGCCAGCGCGCTTGGTTGAGCGCCCCGTTGTAGTGCGTATCGACGACGAGGTCGCCGCCTTCCATGTGCGGCTCGAAGAACATCTTTTCGCTCGACCCGGAGATGTCTACGTACTTGCGTCCGTCGCGGCGGAAGGCGACGAAGCGCGGGCCGTTGCCGAAGGGGATTAACTTGCCGCCTCGGCGGACTTCCGCCAGCAGGCCCGTCCGCTTGTCGAAGCGCAGTTCGAGCGCGCCCGTCTTGACGAAGAGCGAGCCGCCCTCGTCCCTCGTCGAAACTTCTCCTTTGACTGTGCGCGACGCAGGATGCGCGCGTTTCAACTCCCACGACCAAGTCCACAGCTCGCGCCCCGCGGGGTCTTTCACGTTGAGGTAGAGCACGTCGGCCGACTTCCGACCCGGCGGCAGGTCTATCTTCAACTCGCCCGCGCCGTGCGGCGCGACGTTCGGCCCCTTCGACCTCCACGCGGCAACGTTGACGTGACCCGACCGCTTCTCAAGAGGAGAGGGGAAGCGCGCGAGTTGCCACTCGAAGCCGCACTCGTCGAGGTTGGTGAAGTCGAAGCGGTTCTCCAAAGCGAAAGAGACGCGGGAGTCGTGCGGCAACTCTTGCGGCCCGATCACCTGCACCGGCGACCAGATTTCGCGCACGGCGTAGAAGCTGCCCTCACGCTCGCGGTGCGGGCCGACGACGCCGTCCGCGCCCTGGTTGCCTGAACAGTCGAGACGGCCGCCCTGATCCGTGCGCGCGACGCACTCGTCCAAGAGCGCCCAGATGAAGCCGCCGCCGCCGACCTTGCTCTTCCGCATCAGCTCCCAGTAGTCCCAAAGCCCAGCGCCCCCGCCACCGTCGTAGAGCGCGTGGAGGAACTCCGTCGGCATGTAGACGTTCGGCCCCGAGGTGAGGCGCGCGTGGCTCTCGTAAGCTTCGTAGTGGTTCGTGTCCACGCCGCCGTTGAGTTCCCACGGGTGGAGGACGGGTCGCTTCTGCGGGTCGTACTTCGCGAACTCGCCGTCGTTCTCGCGGTTCCATCCGCCCTCGTTGCCGTTGTCCCAGAAGAGTATCGAGGGGTGATTCACGTCCCGCTTAACCATCTCGCCGACGAGCTTCCGCCCCGTCCCGGTGTCGTAAGCGTGCTGCCAGCCGCCCAACTCGTCTAAGACGTAGAATCCAAGCTCGTCGCAGGCTTCGAGGAAGTGCTCGTCGGGCGGGTAGTGCGACATGCGCACGGCGTTGTTATTCATCTCCTTGAGCAGCCGCGCGTCGTCGTAGCTGATCTTCCGGCTCGTCGTGCGCCCCGACTCGGGCCAGAAGGAGTGCCGGTTCGTGCCCTTCAAGATAATCCTTTGGCCGTTGAGATAGAGCCCGTCGCCCGGCCTCACTTCGAAGGTGCGGAAGCCGAAGCGCACGTTGACGGTGTGCGTACTCTTCCGGCCTTGCCTGAGCGTGAGTTGAACGCGGTAGAGGTTCGGCGTCTCCGCCGTCCATAACTTAGGCGCGGCGACGCTGGTTTCGAGTCTGACGGACTCTTGCGTCGGGCCGACATCCGCGCCGAACGTCGCGCCCAACGGTACGCCGCGCGCGTCGAGGATTTGCGCCGACACGCGGCCGGGCGACGCGCCCCCGCCCAGGTGAACGTCAACGGAGAAACTGCCGTCGGCGCGCGCGTCTATCGCCGTCCAGTCGATGAACTCCGGCGGGAGCGCTTCGAGGTAGACGGGGCGGAAGATGCCTCCGAAGACCCAGTAGTCGGAGCCGAAGCGCTCGGCGCGGCTGACGCTCTCGTTGGCCGAGACTTTGCTGACGTTGACTTCGAGCAGGTTCGACGCGCCGAAGTTGAGGAGCGGCGTGATGTCGTACTTGAATTGATAGAAGGAGCCTTGATGGATTGGCCCTGTTGGCTTGCCGTTAACCAGCACCTCCGCGTCGGTCATCACGCCGTCGAAGACGATGCGGACGACCGTGCCCTTCCACGCGGCGGGGACGAAGAAACGCAGGCGGTACTTGCCCTGCTCGCGCGCGACCGGGTTCTTCTTCTCGTCGTACGGCCGCCCGAAGTTGTACGCGCCGAAGCCCTGCTGCTCCCAGTTCGAGGGCACCTGAATCTTCGACCACACGCCGCTCCGCCGCCCCGCCGTGCAGTAGAAGTCCCAAAGGACGGCGTCGTCCTTCCCCATGCCGGAGAGGTACCTGACCCGGGTCTGAACGTTATTGACCTGTGCCGCCACACATGGCGCGAAGGCGCACGAGAGAAACAGGCCGAGCAGTAGTCGTCTAAGCATGATAGGCAGGTCAGTACCACCCGCGGTAGCGGGTGGGTGTTACGCCACAGGCTTGCCGATTGATGAGAGGCACGCGGTCATCAATCATCCGACACTCGTCACGCCCACCCGCTACCGCGGGTGGTACTGACCGCTATGCCCCTTCAAGCTCTCAGTCGAGTCGGAAGAAGCGTCTGATCTTGGAGAGGAGGCCGTCGTGCGTGTCTTCGTCGCCGGCGGGGACGGAGGCGCTGGCGAGGAGGCCGGCGCGGCGCTCGTTGATGGCGTGGCTGAGGGCCTCGACGAGGGCGGGATTGGTCTGGAAGAGGCTGCGCATCGCGTCATGGCCGATCTCCAAGACCTCCGTCTCCTCGGCGGCGACGACGTTGGCCGTGCGCGGCTCGCCGGTGAAGAGCGCCATCTCGCCGAAGAAGGCGCCCTCGCCGAGCCGGCTGATGGTGCGCGGCGTGCCGTTCGAGTCCACGCGCACGTCCACGCCGCCGCGGCTGACGACGAACATCGAGTCGCCGTCGTCGCCCGCGCGGATGATCGTCTCGCCGGGCGCGTAGACGTGATTCGTCGAGGCCGACGCCAGCGCGTTCAACTCGCCGGGCGCGAGCGGCGAGAAGATGTCCACGGCCGAGAGCAACTCGGCCAGCGTCTCCGTGTCGCGCCCGTCGCCGTTGCGCGCCGCGGCCCCTTCCACGTGCACCGTGCGCGTGGGGAAGGGGAAGGTGAAGCCGTTGCGGCGGAAGGCGTACCAGATGCGCTGGCGGACGAGCGCGTCCGTGTCGTTGTAACGCGAGTAGTCGGAGAGCCAGTACTTGACTTCGTACTCGACGCCCGAGTCGCCCATGTTCCGGATACGCACGACGGGCGTGATGTAGCGCAGGACGTTCTCGGCCTCGCGCACGGCCTCGCGCACGGCGTGGATGACCTTGACGGGCGAGTCGGTGTAGGCGGCGCTGAAGAAGACGATGCGCGCGTTCTGCCCGTTCTGCGGGCAGACCTCGATGGACTCCTTGGCGATGCTGGTGTTGCCGACCAGCACGATGTGGTTCGAGAAGGTCTTGATCTTCACCGCGCGCCACGTGATAGAGGTGACGACGCCGGTGTGCTTGCCGACGGTAATCACGTCGCCCACCTGGAAGGGCTTGTCGGCGTGGAGCGAGATGCCCGAGAAGAGGTTGCCGAGCGTGTCCTGCAAGGCGAGGCCGAGGATGATGCCGAGCAGCGCCGAGCCCGGCAGCAGCGCCGCGAACGAGAGGTCGAGCGTGTACTTGAGGATGACCGCGCCCGCCGTCACGTAGAGGACGAGCGAGAAGAGGTCGCGCATCAGCGCGGGCGCGTCGTAGCCCTTGCGCTTGCGGAAGATGAAGAAGGCCAGCTCGTTGAGCGCGCGCACCGCTACGAGCGCCGCGCTCATCAGACAGGCGATGCTGGCGAGCTTCCACGCCCACCAGTTCGCCACCTGCGACATCTTCTCCTGCTCGTTGGCGCCCGCCGTCAACTCCCAACTGAAGCGGTAGAGTAAGTACCACGCCAGCCCGAAGAGCGCCGCCAGCACGAGCGGCACCGCGACCTGCTTTTTGAGCGGAGGGCGAGTCATAGGGGTTAGTTCAAAGTTACAAGTTCAAGGTTCAAAGTTGGAGGCCGAACTCCTCAACTTTGAACCTTGAACTTGTAACTTTGAACTCCTTAAAAGTTGAAGAGCCGGGACGCGATAAAGAGAAGCGACAGGGCGGAGACGACCAGTACGGTCAGCCACGAGGCGGCATTATAGACCCGGCCGTTCGCGTGCGCACCCATCAATTCGCGATCGGAGGCGAGCCGCAGGACGGAGACGAGCAGGACGGGGAGCAGCAGGCCGTTGATGACCTGCGTCGCGAGCAGCACGTCGAAGAGCGGCACGCCGGGAATCATCGCCACCAAGCCGCCGACGACGATCAGGAACGTGAAGATGCCGAGGAAGATCGGCGCCTCGCGGAACGTGCGCGACACGCCCTTCTCGAACCCCAGGGCCTCGCTGATCGAGTAGGCCGTCGAGAGCGGCAGTACGGCCGCCGCCAGCATCGAAGCGCCGAAGAGCCCCAGGCCGAACAGAGTCTTCGCGTAAGTCCCCGCGAGCGGTTCGAGCGCGCGCGCGGCCTGCTCGGCCGTCTCGATGCGGATGCCCTGACGGTGGAGCGTCGCGGCCGTCGCCACCGTGATGAAGAAGGCGACGGCGATGGCGAAGACCGTCCCCGTCCACACGTCTACGCGGGTGAGCGGGTAATCCTCCTCGTCCACGCCCTTCTCGACCACGGACGACTGCACGAAGACCTGCATGTAAGGCGAGATGGTCGTGCCGATGAGCGCGACGACCGTGAAGAGGTAGCCCGCGTTGAAATCGACCTCCGGCCGTACGAACCCGCGCGCCACCTCGCCCCACTCGGGGCGCGCGAGGAAGGCCGAGACGACGTAGGCGAGGAAGACGAGCGACATCAGGAGGAAGACGCGCTCGACCCTCCGGTAAGAGCCCTTCACCACCAGCCACCACACCGCGAAGGCCGCCAGCGGAACGGAGACGAAGCGCGGCACGCCGAACAACTCGGTCGCCGCCGCGATGCCGACGAACTCCGAGACGGTGACGCCGCCGTTGGCGACCAGAAGCGCCAGCATCACCAGCACCGTCCAGCGCACGCCGAACTGCTCGCGGATGAGGTCGGACAAACCCTTGCCCGTCACCGCGCCCATCCGCGCGCAAGTCTCCTGCACGATGCCGAGCGCTAAGACAAGTGGGATTAAAGTCCAGAGGAGGTTGTAGCCGTAGTCGGCCCCCGCGGAGGCGTAAGTCGCGATGCCACCCGCGTCGTTACCCGCGTTGGCGGCGATCATCCCGGGGCCGATGACGGCGAGGTCCGCGAAGAGCCCACGCCGCCGCGCCGCCGCGCGCTGCACGCGCCGCGC
>CAXTSK010000078.1:9569-13755 GCA_964246655.1 uncultured Pyrinomonadaceae bacterium | reverse complement strand
GTCGAGAGAAACGTCGTGCGGTTCTGCCGCGTGTAGTCGGCCGAGGCGAAGAAGAAGGTCTTATCATGGACGATAGGCCCGCCGAAGGTGCCCGATATCTGTTGTAAAGCGTCGGGGATGTCCACGGGGTTGATGGCCTGAAGCGTCGTGGGCGTGACGCAGGTCGCGACCGACGGCGGGCAGAAGTTTTTGGTCGAGAAAGTCTTCGCCTGCCAGCTCCCGCCGGGGCGGATTAAGGTCAAGCCCTCGCCGTGGAACTCGTTCGTGCCGGACTTGGTCACGATGTTCAGCGCCGGCCCCGAAGTCCAACCGAACTCGGAGGAGAAGGCGTTCGTCAGAATGTTTATCTCCTGCACCGCCCCGAGCGGCACGGTGGCGACGGCCGTCTGGCGGCCCCAGCCCTCGTCGTTGTTCGCGCCGTCGAGCGTGAACGTGGTCGCGCGGCGCGAGCCGACACCCGTGATGAAGTAGGTCGCGTTGACGAAGAGGTCGCCCGTGCCCTTCCCCTGCCGGAAGGCCGAGTTGAGCAGCGGCAGCGTCGTCACCTTGCGCCCGAGGATGGGCGTTTCGTCGATCTGCGCGGCGTTGAGCGGGAGGCCCGTCTGCGGGTTGTCGCGCACGCCCTCGGTCGTGCCGAAGACCGTCACCTCCGCCGACTGCGAGCCGACGGGGAGCTTGACCTTGACGGTCGCCGTCTCGCCCGAGCGTAGCGTCACGTCCTTCAGCTCTTGATTGCCGAAGCCTCCCTTCGCCACGCCGACCGTGTAGGTGCCCGTGATGGGGAGCGCCGGGACTGTGACGTTGCCGTCGTCGCCGGTGACGGCCTCGCGCACGGCGCCGGTCGCGTCGTTCGAGACGGTGACCTTCGCGTCCTTCACGACGGCGTCGTTCTGGTCAACGACGACCACGATCATCGACGCCGTGTTCGGCGACTGTGCAAAGGCCGCCTGCGCGAAGAGCAGCGACGCCAGAAGCAGTGTGAAGAGAGGCGCGGTACGGCGCGCAATGATTCTTGAGTGAAACATGGATAATCCTTCCCGCTGTGGTTTATCGAAAATTGTTCGGGCAGAAGTTCACGCCGAAGGGCGAAAGATGGCCGATGATAAGGGTGCCGGTCAACTACTACCAACCGTCGTATTTGCCGCGGGGTCAGATTTTCCCCACTTTATGTCGTTTCATGCGTGAAAAAGCGTTGCAAGTTCGTTTCATCCGTGATACAGTGGCCTACGAATCGCGGAGCGACTCCCGAAGTTCCGGGAAGAGTTCTCCGCCGGTCTAGGCGCTAAAAGAGAGGCCCCCCTCCAAGCATTTTCAGCCGGAACCGGCTTTTGAGGAGAATGACAGAGATGAGCAATACGACCAAACCGAGAATTAACCCTTTGAGCCGGCGCCCGCGCCAGCAGCGTCTGGTGTTGGCCGTCCGCGGCGGCGCGGGCGCGGGCAAGAGCTGGTTCCTGCGTTCCCTGGCCGAAGCAGGCTTAGGCCGCCTCTGCATCTTCGACGTGGAGCGCAAGACGCGCCTGCTCGCGGGCGTCGGCAACCACTTCGACGGGCTTGAGATTGAACACCCGGACGAGTTGCCCGAGTTCATCGACTGGGCTCTGTCGGGCGAAGGCAAGGAGCAGAACTACGGCTGCTTCGGGCTCGACTCCTGGGCCGGGTACTTTTCCGCCAAGCACGCCGAGACGATCAAGGCCGTCCGCGAGCGCACCGGCGACCCGCTCGCGCAGCCGTCAGCCGAAGAGCTGGCCGCCGACCAGATGGTCTTGCAGGGCGTCCTCCGGCGGCTCTGCATGGAGTCGGGCAAGTCGGTCGTCATCGTTGACCAGATACCGGCGAAGGGCAAAGAGTCGAAGGAGGACAACGAGATCGGGCGCGTGCTGCCGATGACGGCCTCGGGCCTTGAGTACTTCGTGGACGTGATGGTCGAAGTCTCCTTGCAGGAACGCGACGGCGAGATCGTGCGCGTCTTCCAGGTGGTGAAGTCGAACAGCCCGGCCTTCGAGGTCGGGTTTGAATTGACGGGCAGCGTCACCTTCAACGACTTCCTCTCGCATATGAAGCGCGAGCACGGCGGCGACCTACCGATGGAAGCGCCGCAGCCCGCGGCCGTGCCCGAGACGATTGAGGAGAAGCAGCCGCTCACGCTCGTCCAGCCGCAGATGACCGTGCAGGAGCTTGTCGAGAAGGCCGAGCGTCTCGGCTTCAAGCAGGCCGACGTAGTGACGGGCGCGCGCGTCTACCACAACCAGCCGAACATCTACCGCCTCACGCCCGAGCAGGTCGCCGACCTCGACCGCCGCATGACCGCCCGCGCCGAGCGCGTCAAGATGGCCCAGACGACGGAAGAGGAGAAGCCCGCCGCCCGCGCACAGGCCGCACGCAACCTCAAGCGCGCCTGACGGCAAGGCAAAAGTTAAAAGGCAAAAGTGAAGACAGGAGGCACGAGCTTCTTCTTCACTTTTGCCTTTTAACTTTTGCCTTTTGCCTTCCCCCGCGCGGCCTGCCTATAATCCGTCCGTACCCAATCCCCTTCAAACGTAACTCCCCCGAGAAAACTTTCGGGCACATGTGCGTGCCGGGACATTCATCCACTGGGAGAACTGATGGCGACAAAGTCGAACAAGCAGGGCGCGAAGAAGGGCGCGGCGAAGTCTTCGAAGAAGGGCGCGGCGAAGAAGTCGGCGGCGGAGACCGCGGCGGAGAAGTTGGCCGCTTTGCGCGGGGCGCCGCCGCCGCGCGTGTTGGAGGAGCCGGAGTCGCCGATGCCCGCGCAGCATTTGGAGAAGCCGGGCATCGAGGCCGACCTCGAACTACGACCGCGTTACGAGGCGCCGCACTACAAGGCTTCGGGCAAGCTTGAGGGGCGCGCGGCTCTCGTCACGGGTGGCGACTCCGGCATCGGCCGCGCCGTGGCCCACATCTTCGCGCGCGAGGGCGCGGACGTGAGCATAGTCTACCTGCCCGAAGAAGAGGTGGACGCCGAGGAGACGCGCCGCGCGGTGGAGAGCGAGGGGCGGCGCGCGCTGCTCATCCCGGGCGACGTGCGCGAGTCGAGCTTCTGTCAGGAGGCGGTCGGCCGCACCGTCGAGGAGTTCGGCAAGCTCGACATCCTCGTCAACAACGCCGCCTTTCAACAGCACCAGGAGTCAATCGAAGACGTGTCGGACGAGCAGTTCGACCGCACCTTCAAGACGAACATCTACGGCTACTTCTACATGGCGAAGGCGGCGCTCGGGCACATGAAGGAGGGCGCGGTCATCATCAACACGGGCTCGATCACGGGGCTCGAAGGGAGCAAGGAGTTGCTCGACTACTCGGCGACGAAGGGCGCGATTCACGCCTTCACGAAGTCGCTCGCGCAGAGCCTCGTCGAGCGGCGCATCCGCGTCAACTGCGTCGCGCCGGGCCCGGTCTGGACGCCGCTCAATCCGGCGGACAAGGACGCGAAGGACGTGGCGAAGTTCGGCGCCGACACGCCCTACAAACGTCCGGCGCAGCCCGAGGAGATGGCCCCGGCCTACGTCTTCTTCGCTTCGGAAGCGGATTCGAGCTACATCACGGGCGAGGTGCTGACGCTCCTCGGCGGCGACACGACGGCAGGATAACTTTGAACGAAGAACGATGGACTGAAGACATAAGGACGTTTTAGCCACAGAGACGCAGAGGCACAGAGATAAGAATTTTGAAATTTCAAATTTGAGATTGTTCTTGACCTCTGTGTCTCGGTGGCTAATCCCTTCCGTCCAACGCTCAACGCGGCGGTCAGTTGACACGCGCGCCGCGCGTCGTAAAATCTCCCTGCCCGAAAACTCCCATCCCGGTTGAAGGAAACAGACGAGCGATGACCTACGTGGTGACAGAGGATTGCGTGGACTGCAAGTACACAGACTGCGCGGCGGTCTGCCCCGTCGAGGCGTTCCACGAGCTGCCCGACCGCCTCTACATCAACCCCGAGACCTGCATCGACTGCGACGCATGCGTCCCCGAGTGCCCGGTCGAGGCCATCTTCGCCGACACCTCCCTCCCCGAACAGTACGGCGAATGGCTCGACCTCAACGCCACCGCACAAGAATATCCCGTCCTCAGCGGCAAAATCCCCGCCCTCTTCGGCCCGACGTGTAAAGGAAAGCCGGAAGCGTAGTAGGCGGTAGGGACATTGGCGAAAGGGGGGGTAATGGAAACA
>CAXTSK010000078.1:4645-9559 GCA_964246655.1 uncultured Pyrinomonadaceae bacterium | reverse complement strand
GCAGTAGGCTGTGGAAAGGCAAGAAGTCTCTCTTGTCCTTACAACTGCCTACTGCCATCTGCCTACTGCCTACTCTCTTCAATTCAACAACGCGTGGCGGGCCTGCATCTTCTTGAGCTGCTCGCGGACGGAGGCGGCGTCGGGGGCGTCGGGGGAGAGGTTGAGGTAGGTCTGCGTGTCGGTGACGGCCTCGTGGAGGCGGCCGAGCTGTGCGAGGAGCATGCCGCGGTCGCGGCGTTCGTCGAGGTCTGAAGGCGTCAGCAAAAGTATGCGCTCGACGGCGGCCAGCGCGCGTTGGAAGAGGCCGGCGCGCACGTAGACGGCCTTCAGGTTGCCGAGCATGCGCGCCAGTATCGAGCGCGCACTCACCGCGCGCATGTGCTCCGCGCCCAGCTCGACCCGCCCGTCGTAGATCAGGTCGATGCGGCTCTGGCACTCGTCCGCGTCGGTCGAGCGCCGGTTGAAGGGATCGACCAGCACGCCCTCTTCACCTTCATCCTCGAACGCGCGCACGACGAAGTGGCCGGGCAGGCCCACGCCCTCGGCCCTCAGCCCGGCGCGCCGCCCCGTCTCGATGTAGACGACGGAGAGCGTAATCGGAATCCCCAACCGCCGGCCGAGCACCTGATGCATCATGCTGTTGCGCGGGTCGTAGTAGTCCGACTCGTTGCCGACGAACCCGAGTTCCTCAAACAGATACCTGTTGAGCGCCTCGACCCGCGAGCCGCCCCAGCGGACGGCGCGCGCACGCGCCTCCTCGCCCATCTCGTCCAGGCGGGCGAGGCAGCTTTCAACGTCCGCGCGCCGCGGCTCCTCCTCGGCACCTATCAGCAGCGCCGCGCGCCCGAGGTCGAGGTCCCCGTCCGGCCGCGACACCTCCGACGCGAACCGCCGCCGCACCTCCGCCGCCGCGAGCTTGTCAGCAGGAGTCATAAGAAAACAGTAGGCAGTAGGGCGGGGGGCGGAGGGGGGGGTAAAAACTCGTGGTGAACAGCCATCTGCCTACTACCTACTTCTTTCCCCATTCCGTATCGAACACGTGGTGGACGGCGTCGGGCGTCCAGTCAGCGAGGCTGCGTGTGACGGAGTCGGCGCCGGCCTCGCGCAGGGCGCGGTCGGAGACGGTGTTGGTGACGCCGAGCGTGCGCATGCCTGCGGCGCGCGCCGACTGGATGCCGGGCGGCGAGTCCTCGATGACGAGACATTCGTCGGGGCGGAGCGGGATGACGTGTGCCTCGCCGCGGCGGCGGTTGAGGGATTCGAGCCCATCGTTGTAGCACGAAGGGTCGGGCTTGCAAGCCGTCGCGTCCTCCGCGCTGACGACGGCGTCGAAGTAGCTCACGAGCGCGGCGCGCTCCAGCACGTGGTCGATCTCTGTGCGGCGCGCCATGCTGACGAGCCCGAGCGAGTGGTTGCGCTTGAGCGCCTTGATGAAGGTGACGACGCCGGGGAAGAGCGGCAGCTCGCCTCCGAGCAGCTTGCGGTGCGCGGCCGTCTTCGCCTCGATGACGCGGCCGAGCACCTCGTCGGTCAACTCGCTCCCGGCGCGCTCGAAGGCGGCGCGCACGAACGCGCGGTCGTCCATGCCGAGCGAGCCGTAATAGTCGGCCTCCGTGACGGTCAGCCCCTCGCCCCCCAAGACCTCCTGGTACGCCTTCATCTGCAATGGTTCGTCGTCGATGATGACCCCGTTGAAGTCAAAAAAAACGGCCTGAATCATTAGACCTCAAGCATGAAATTTTAATTTGAGAAGAACGCGCACATTGTAGCAGGAAGTAGACAGTAGTCAGTAGGCTCCGCTTTACGAGCGTTGGCGTTGTCACTCGGGCGATTCATTAGCAAAGAGTTTTCTACTGACTACTGTCTACTGACTACTCCCCTTCCCCATCTCCTCGCGCAGTTCCGTGAAGAGGTTCGGCAGTCGTTCGGATTCCAGCAGGTCGAGACGGCGCATAACTTCGGTGAGGGCGAGTTCGTTCTTGAGATTAACCTGGTAGTCGAGGTCTGCGCGGATGCGGTCTTTGTCGCCCTGCCGGTTCTGGGAGATGAGGATGATGGGCGTGAGCAGCGCGGCGACGATGCCGTTCATCACGTCGAGGAAGGAGTAGGGGAACGGGTCAATGCCCGTGTCGCGTCGGATGGCCGTGTTGTAGACGACCCAGAAGACGATGAAGGCGACGGTGGCGGCGATGAACTTCCAACTGCCGCCGAACTCCGAGACGGCGTCGGCCATGCGGTCGGCGAAGGTCTGCTGCTGCTCCTCGACCTCGTTGAGGTTGCGCGTCACGCGCTGGCGCAGCATCTCGTCGGTGTGGCGCAACCGCTCGGCGATGGCAGCGAGCATCGAGACGGCCACCTCGGGGCTGCGGCGGACGAAGTCGTGGAAGTGTTGGCGCGACAGCACCGCGAGGCGCGCGGCCTCCGAGACGGTGGCCGTGGCCGAGCGCGGCTTGCCGTCGAGGATGGACATCTCGCCGAAGAAGTCTCCGGCGGCCAGCTCGGCCAGCGTCACGTCGTTGCCGTCGTCGTCCTTGATGTGGATGCGGACGCGGCCGCCTTCGATGAGGTACATCGCGCCGCCCTGCTCGCCCTTGCGGAAGAGGACGCTGCCGGCGGGGCGCACTTCGGGTTCCAAAAGCTCACGCAACGCGCCCGCCGACTCGTCGTCCAACGAGGCGAAGAGCGGGACTGAGCGTAGCGCTTCGAGCGTCATCAAAGGTTGGCCGTTGTCGGGCATAACACACCTCGCACGCGGAGACTGTGGGTCTTAAAACAGCGCGGAGGTTATCACGAAAATACTTTAAACACAGAGACACAGAGACGCAGAGACACACCGTGCATCGCGGTATAGTGAAAACGGTGGGTGGGGGGGGCGGGGTCTCGGTGTTGAACTGCCCCGCGCCCTGCTTTCAGGCAGGAAGAAGCGGCGCAGTCCAATCAGGCGGCGACCTTGACGTACTTGTCCACGATGCGCTCAAGGGCGGCTTTACTGCTGGCGCCGACGACGCGCTCGACCTCGCGGCCGCCGTCGAAGAAGATGAGCGTCGGGATGCCCTTGATGCCGAAGCGCTGCGGCACCTGCTGGTTCTCGTCCACGTTGAGCTTGGCGAAACGCACGCGCCCTTCGTACTGCTTCGACAGTTCCTCGAAGGTCGGCGCGAGCGCGCGGCACGGCGGGCACCACTCCGCCCAGAAGTCCAACACCACGGGTACGTCCGACTGAAGCACCTCGCGCTCGAAGCCCGCGTCGTCCACGGCCGAAACAAACTGGCTCATCTTTTTAATCTCCTGTCTCCAAACTCATTCTCAAATCCGCGCCGTCTTTCACGTCAGCGCACAGGCATTATGCGCCGGCCCCCGGCCCGACTTCAGTAATCGCGATTACCGAGGGCGGCTCGCCGCACGGCCGCCGCCCGTCGTACACTGGAACGCCGCGGCCTTGTCGCGCATCTGAGTCAGTTCCGGGGGCGGATTTTATGAGCATGAGAGCGGACGGGAACGGCGGGCCAGACCTTTTTCAAGGGATGACCGCGGAGGAGCTGCGCGAGGTCGAGCGCGTGACCTCGACGCGCACCTTCCCGCGCGGCGCCGTCCTCTACACGCCGGGCGAGACGGGCGAGGCGCTCTTCCTCCTGCGCGAAGGCGCGGTGCAGATTTACCGCCTGTCGCCCGAAGGGAGGAAGCTCGTCATCGCGCAACTCCTCCCGCACAGCTTCTTCGGCGAGATGACCTGCATCGGCCAAGGCATGTACGACACCTTCGCGGAGGTGACGGAGGATTCGACTATCGTCACGATGAACTGCGAGGTCTTGAACCGCCTCCTCATCAACAAGCCCGAGATCGCGCGCCGCATCCTCGAAGCCTTCGGCCGCCGCGTGCTCGCGGCCGAGCGTCAGCTCGAAGACACGGTCTTCAAAGGCATCCCCGCGCGCGTCGCAGCCCTGCTCTTAAGGGAGGCCCGCGGCGATTCCGTGGACGGCCTCACGCACCAAGACATCGCCGAACGCCTCGGCGTCTACCGCGAGACGGCCACCAACGCACTCAACGAACTCAAGGCCGCCGACCTCATCTCCATCGGCCGCAAACACATCACCATCCTCGACCGCGAACGCCTCCGCCGCGCCGCCGAAGAGTGAAGCTCACTTTCTGCTCTCGCGTAAGCCTCTGAGGTACGCTTCGGCCTCTGAAAATCTTTCAGGGTGACGCCCGGAGAGTTCCGCCGCGACGGCGGGAAAGCTCGTCGTGTTAAATAGTCGAACGCCGGCCCGTCACCGACTTGAAGAGTGACGGGCCGGCGGTAGAACTGTCAGACCAAGCTTCAGCGGACGCCGACGCGGCTGACGCGCCTCGTCACGGTGCGGCCGTTCGGCAGGTACCTGATCTGGTAGGTCTCGCGGTAGACCGTGCGTCCGCGGCGCACGAGGCGCGTCTGCGTCGCGACGCGCACGCGGTTGCGACCCCAGCCGCGCCTGTTCCACTGTACCGCGGCGGGCGCGGCCTTCGAAACATTCACGACCGCCACGGAGTTCGACGACCCGGCCGCCTTCGCCTCAAACGAGCTTCCCGCGAGTCCGACCGAAGCCAACGTCAACGCCAGTGCCAGAAACTTCTTCATACGTTCCCCCTTTTTCCCGTCAAAAAATTTATGCCGCACGGCCCCGCTGACGTACCCGACGCCCGCGTGGGAGAGTGCGGCCTCTATTAGGTAAGACAACTTTCGGCGGCGCGTAGTTACACCCCGAAGTCGAAAAATTTTCCCTGAGGATTTTGTGGAATAAGTGTGACTTTTTGACGGCATTCTTGCAGTTTCGGTTGAGTGTATATTGAAGACAATTTCACCACGGAGACACAGGGGCACGGCATTGAATCAGTAAGTCTTCAAAACCGTGCCTCTGTGTATCCGTGGTGAAATTA
>CAXTSK010000078.1:0-4635 GCA_964246655.1 uncultured Pyrinomonadaceae bacterium | reverse complement strand
ACCCCAGGGCCCCCGTTTTGAATCTCCTAGGGCTCCACCCCCGTGCCTGGGTGTCTCCGTGGTGAAATTCGCCTTACGCGGCGGGCATAAAATGGCTCAGACGACCTTGTACTCGGAGTCCACCTCCTCGTCGGCGAAGGCGACGCGGTAGTTGGACGACTGCTTCTGCTTGGTGATGAGGAGGTCGTCCTTCGTCTTCAGAAGGTCGGCGCGGTTGTAGACGGACAACTCGAAGTTGAAGCCGTGCGTGATGGCGTCCTTCGGGCAGGCTTCGACGCAGAAGCCGCAGAAGATGCAGCGGCCGTAGTCGATGTTGTAGACCTGCGCGAAGCGCTCGTCCACGCCGGTGCGCTCCTTCGGCGGGCGCGGGTCGTCGGCCGCGACGATGTAGATGCAGTCCGAAGGGCAGGCCGCCGCGCACAGGTAGCACGCGACGCACTTCTCGCGCCCCAGCTCGTCCACGTGCAGGAGGTGCTGGCCGCGGAAGCGCGGCTGGAGCGTGACGGGCTCGTCCGGGTACTGCACCGTCCACTTCTCCCGCGGGATGTAGGACGCGGTCGTCATCATCCCCTTGATGATGGCCCGCGTGTTCTCGATCACGTCGCTGATGATGCCCATGGCTTTTTGGTAAATGGTAAATGGTGAATAGTAAATGGTGGCGCATGTCTCACCCGCCGGCCGCGCGGGTCTCGACGACTATTCACCATTTACCATTCACTAAACAAATTCCAGGCGGCTGAAGAAGTAGGCCAGCTCGATCTGCGCGTTCTCTTCGGAGTCGGAGCCGTGGACGGCGTTCTCGCCGATGGAGTTGGCGAACTCCTTGCGGAGCGTCCCCTCGTCGGCCTTGGCCGGGTCGGTCGCGCCCATCAGGTCGCGCCAGGCTTTGACGGCGCCCTCCTTTTCGAGGGCCAGCACGACGCACGGCCCCGAGGACATGAAGGTCGTCAGCTCGCCGAAGAAAGGCCGCTCGCGATGCACGTCGTAGAAACCCTCGGCTTCGGGCTTCGTCAGGTGGATGAGTTTCATCGCGCGAACCTTGAAGCCCGCGTCGAGGACGCGCTGTAAGACCGCGCCCGTCTTGCCCGCGCGCACCGCGTCGGGCTTGATGATGCCGAAAGTGAGACTGCCTGCCTGCTCTGCCATCAATGTCCTCTTGAGTGTTTTTTAGTAAGTCGAAACTTTTAAGCCGAAGCGCCCGAGCCGAGCGAATCCTTGACCGCCTGCCCGATGTCCGCGGGCGAATGGACGACGCGGATGCCGGCCTCCTCTAAGGCTTTCATCTTCTCGGCGGCGGTGCCTTTGCCGCCGGCGATGATGGCTCCCGCGTGGCCCATGCGTCTGCCGGGCGGCGCGGTCTGGCCGGCGATGAAGGCGACGATGGGCTTGGTCACGTTCTCCTTCGCGAAGGCCGCGGCCTCTTCTTCGGCCGTGCCGCCGATCTCGCCGATCATGACGATGGCCTCGGTCTCGGGGTCGTCCTGGAAGAGCGCGAGCGCCTGGAGATGCGTCGTCCCGATGATGGGGTCGCCGCCGATGCCGATGGCCGTTGACTGGCCCAGCCCGAGCGCCGTCAACTGCCCGACCGCCTCGTACGTCAGCGTCCCCGAGCGCGAGACGACGCCGACGCGACCCTCCTTGTGGATGTGGCCGGGCATGATGCCGATCTTGCACTTGCCCGGCGAGATGACGCCGGGACAGTTCGGCCCGACTAAACGCGTCGGCTTGTCGGCGAGGTACTCCTTGACCTTCACCATGTCGAGCGCCGGGATGCCCTCGGTGATGCAGACGACGAGCGGGAGGCCCGCGTCGGCCGCCTCCATGATGGCATCGGCGGCGAAGGCCGGCGGCACATAGATGACCGAGGCGTTGGCGCCGGCCTCTTTGACCGAGTCGGCGACGGTGTTGAAGACGGGGATGCCCTCGTGCGTGGTGCCGCCCTTGCCGGGCGTGACGCCGCCGACGACCTGCGTCCCATACTCCACCATCTGCTTCGTGTGGAACGTGCCCTCTTTGCCCGTGATGCCCTGCACGACGAGCCGCGTGTTCTTATCGACGAGAACGCTCAACGTTTTGCTCCTCAGTTTCCGCACCCGCCCGCCCGCGCTCGCGCCCGCAAGAAGGGCCGGCGACGCGGCGGCTGACGGCTTTTCGTTGGACTGCTTTTATGACCGCGCAGTATAGCACAGACGGCGCGGGCGGCCGGAGCGGCGGCGACGGACCACCCGCCGCCGCGCGCCGCGCATCTGCGAATGGTCTCCATCGACGAGCTTTTCCAACCACCCTAACCTATCCGGAAGGAGAAAAGTTATGAGAAGAGCTTTGCTTCTTTTCGCAGCCGTCTTCACCATCCCCGGCCTCTGCCTCGCGCAGGTCAGCGGCAACGTCGTGTACTCGCAGGGCGGCGGCGGCGTCAGGAACAGCGACCGCGCCCGACAGCAGGAGATAGCTAAGCGCGCCATGATGGATGCGGGCACCGCGACCTCCCTGTTGGTCGATGCAAGCGTCCTGATGAACGTCAAGGCCGACGAGCACGTCGCCGTCTTCGGCGTCATGCAGGAGTGTACGGCCGTCCCCGAATGCAACCAGAAGGTTGACGCCGCGGTCGCGAGCTTTTCGGCCGCGGTGCGGGGCTTAGGCGTCCCCGCCGAGAACGTCTTCGTGGACTTCACGACACAGAACAAGATTTACGGGTTCGAGGTGGGGGAGAAGGTCGCGCAGGAGAAGCTGGTCGGCTTCGAGCTGAAGAAGAACGTCTCTGTGCGTTACACGGACAGCCGTCTGCTCGACAGGCTCGTGCTGGCGGCGGCGGGCGCGGGCATCTTCGACCTCATCAAGGTGGACTATTTCGTGCGCGACACCAACGCCGTCCTCGACCGGCTGATGGAGGAGGCCACGCGCATCGCCAAGCAGAAGGCCGCAAAGCGCGAACAGCTCTTCGGCCTCAAGTTGCAGAAGACCCCGCAGATTTACACCGAGAAGCCGAGCGTCTACTTCCCAACCGGGATGTACGACGCCTACACGGCCGCCGAGTCGGAGAACGTGAGCCAGACGCCGTCCTACAACCAGCAGACCCACATCGTCCAGAACGCGCGCAAGAGCCGCACCTTCTACTTCAACCCGCTCGACGCCGAGGGCTTCGACCTCGTCATCAACCCGGTCATCCTCGAACCCGTCGTGCAATACACGCTCTACCTCAAGCTCAAGTACGACTTCGAGCCGCCGCCGCCCAAGCCCGAGCCGAAGCCGAAGCCGAAGCGCAGTAGACGGCGTTGAAGCTATTCAAGCTCGACGTGGTCGCCGTACTGCGGCGGGTCCACGCGCCAGCCGAAGCGTTCGCGGATGTGTCCGGCCATGGCGGCGGCCGACTCGGGCTCGCCGTGCGTGGTGAAGACGCGGCGCGGCGGAGTCTGCTCTAAAGGCCCGAGCCAGCGCAGCACCTCCGACCAGTCGGCGTGGGCGGAGAGGCCGCCGATGCGCTCGACGTGGCAACGGACGGGCACGTCCTCCTTCATGATGCGGACGTAGCGCGAGCCTTCCAGAATTTTTCTGCCGGTCGTACCCGCGGCCTGGTAGCCGACGAAGAGGACGGTGGCGCGCTCGTCGGGCAGCACGCGCCGCGCGTGGTGGAGCACGCGCCCGCCGGTCATCATCCCCGACGCCGAGATGATGACGCGCGTCCCCTTCTCGTCGTTGAGGCGCTTCGACTCCTCGCGCGTCGAGGCCGTCACCATCGAGCGCGTGCGCAGAGGGTGCCGGTGCTGCTCGATGACGCTCTCGTACTCCTCGTCGTGCTCCTCCTTCGTGCGTTGATAAATCTGCGTCGCGGCCGCCGCCATCGGCGAGTCCACGCGCACGGGCAGGATAGGGATGCGACGCTCGTCCTCCAGCTCGCGCAGGTGGTAAAGCAACTCCTGCGTGCGCCCGACGGCGAAGGCCGGGATGAGGAGTGGGCCGCCGCGCGCCGCCGCTTCGTTAACGACTCGCGCGAGCGCGGCCTTCGGGTCTTCCGGGTCGTGGAGGCGGTCGCCGTAAGTTGACTCGACGAGCATGTAGTCGCACGCGGGCGGCGCGACGGGGTCACGTATGATCGGCTGGTCGTAATGGCCCAGGTCGCCCGAGAAGAGCACGCGCCGCCCCGCCCCGTCCGCGCCCGCGCCATCCAGTTCGAGCAGCACGAGGCTCGACCCAAGGATGTGCCCCGCGATATGAAACCCCGCGCGAACCCCTTGCGCCACCTCCGTCGGCTCGCCCGTGTTCGGGCAAGTCCGAATCAGCTTAATCGCCGCCCGCGCGTCCGCCTCCGTATACAACGGCAGCGCCGGCTCGTGCCGCGTCAAACCCTTCCGGTTCCTGTACTCCGCCTCCTCCTCCTGCAAATGCGCCGAGTCCGGCAGCAGCAGCTTCAACAAATCCGCCGTCCCCTTCGTACAATAGACCGGCCCGCCAAACCCCAGCCTCACCAGCCGCGGCAAATACGCCGTATGATCCACGTGCGCGTGCGTGATGACGACCGCGTCAATGTGCCTCGGGTCGAACGGCGGGTCTTCCCAATTCCGCTCCCTCAACTCCCTCAACCCCTGAAACAAACCGCAGTCCACCAGCACCCGGCTCCCATTACTTTCGACCAGGTAC
>CAXTSK010000077.1:0-13811 GCA_964246655.1 uncultured Pyrinomonadaceae bacterium | reverse complement strand
GGCACGCGGTCGGAGAGTCCCGTCCCGCGCTTGTCGAAGAGGATGAGGCGCGAGAAGGACGCGAGGCGGCGCAGGAAGCGCGCGACCGACGGCTCGCGCCAGAAGTATTCGAGGTGCGAGACCCAGCCCATGACGAAGACGAGGTCGAGCGGCGCGTCGCCGAGCGTCTGGTAGGCGATGTTCACGTCGCCGCTCAAGGCGTAGCGCGTCTCGGGGACGCGCATCAATTCGGGCGGGAACTCGTCCGCACCCTGCTCATCATCAGCCGCCGCCTCCGCGGCGCGCGCGAAGACTTCGACCCTTCCTGCGTGCAAGACTGTCGCGACCTTCTCCCCGTCGTCATCGGCAAGGGCCGAGGCCGCCTCTTGCACCACGACCGTCGCGTTGAAGCGGTAGCCGCGGCGCGGGACGGTCTCGATGTAGTTGACGGCCTCTGCGCCCTCCGCGTGCAGGGCGCGGCGGAGCTGCGAGATGTTCTGCGAGAGGTTGTTCTCCTCGACGAAGCTGTCGGGCCAGACGCGCCGCATCAGCTCCTCCTTGCCGAGGCAGTGGCCGCTCCGCTCGACGAGCGCGACGAGCGTCTCGAACGCCTTCGGCGTGAGCGACACCGGCCGCCCCTCGCGCAGCAGCGCCCCCTCGCGCGTGTCCAGCACGAAGGGGCCGAAGGTGTACGCACGCACGCCGTCGTTCGTAGGCATCAGCCTTGCGCTCCGGTTGCTTTCACAACTCTTTCAGAAAAATCTCAGAAGCCCTTAAAGACCGCGCGCGTGCGACTCGGCTACTCTTCGCGCTCGGGTTCGGGGCGGGGGTTTCGCGGGGCGGAAGCTTCGGCCGCCATTCTACTCGAAGACCGCGCAGACTTAACAACAGAAAGGCGTGGGATTTCCTTATGAACTGTCAGGATGTCCTGGACGCGTCCGCGGACAGCGTTGCAAGAAAGACCGGCGGGCACGCCGTCGTCCTCGGCGGGAGCCTCGCCGGGCTGCTCGCGGCGCGCGTGCTCGCGGAACACTTCGAGCGCGTCACCGTCGTCGAGCGCGACGCCTTCCACGCGGACACGGCCGTCCGCAAGGGCGTGCCGCAGGCGAGCCACGTCCACGCGCTGATGCGACGCGGCCAGCAGGTGCTTGAAAATCTTTTCCCGGGGCTGCTCGACGAACTGCTCGACGACGGCGCGCACCTCGTGGACGTGGCGGGCGAGATTGCCTGGCTGACGCCCGGCGGCTGGGGCGCGCGCTTCCCTTCCGACCTCAACATCATCGGCTTCACGCGCCCGCTCCTCGACCTGCACGTGCGCCGGCGCCTCTCGTACGACCCGCGCGTGCGGATACTCGAAGAGACGGAGACTTTACGACTTCTGCCCGGGGCCAGGGGTGGCGGTGAAGGCGTGTTCGGGATAATGGCAAGTACACGCCGACCGGGCAGTACTAATGAGGAGGAGGTGCGGGCCGACCTCGTCGTGGACGCCACGGGGCGCGGCTCGCGCGCCCCGCGCTGGCTCGAAGAGCTGGGTTACGAAGCGCCGGAGGAGACGGTAGTCAACGGCTTCCTCGGTTATGCTAGTCGCCTCTACCGTGTGCCCGCGGGGTTCGCGTCGAACTGGAAGGGCGCCTACGTGCAACTCGCCCCTCCCGAGCACACGCGCGGCGGCATCATGCTGCCGGTCGAGGGCGGCCGTTGGCTCGTGACTTTACTCGGCGGCGGGCGCGACTACCCGCCGACGGACGAGGAAGGTTTTCTTGACTTCGCGCGCGGCCTGTCGAGCCCGGTCATCTACGACGCCATCAAGTCGGCCGAGCCGCTTACGACCGTCCGCAGCCACCGCGCGACCGAGAACCGCCGTCGGCACTACGAGCGCTTACGGAGACAGCCCGACAACTTCCTCGTCACGGGCGACGCGGCCTGCGCCTTCAACCCGGTCTACGGTCAGGGCATGACGACGGCCGCGCTCGGCGCGCTCGCGCTCGACGAGTGTCTGCGCGAGCAGAGGCGACGGCAACTCGGCGGCGACCTGAGCGGCCTCGCGCGGCGTTTCCAGAAACGTCTGGCGAAGGCTAACGCGGCGCCGTGGCTGCTGGCGACCGGCGAGGATTTTCGATACCGCGAGGTTGAAGGCAGCACTCCCAACGTGACGACGCGACTGCTGCACCGCTACCTTGACGGCGTCGTGCGGCTCGCCACGTCCGACGCGGGCGTGCGCCGCGTCCTCCTCGAAATCATGCACATGCTCAAAACGCCCCCCGCCCTCTTCCACCCGCGCGTCTCCCTCCGCGTGTTCGCCCAAACGCTCGGCCTCACCCCACGGCCCGCCCGCGTCGTGTCGCCTCTCTCTGAACCCGTAACGGAAAATTAAACCACAGAGACACAGAGACACGGCTTGATGACTTATGTCTTCAAAGCTGTGCCTCTCTGTCTCTGTGGTTAATTGTTTGACGCCGGGTCAGCCGGCGGTGAGCGCCTGCGCGTGGAGTTCTTGCAGCGAGTAGACCTGGAAGGCGTCGGTCTCCTTGCGCGCGGCGATGGCTTCGACGATGGCCTGCGCGCCGGTCATGGTCGTGACGCAGGGGACGTTGAACTGGAGCGCGGCGCGGCGGATGGCCTGCTCGTCGTAGTGCGAGGCGCGCCCCAAAGGCGTGTTGATGACGAGCGCGATCTCGCCGAGTCGTATCTTGTCGGCGATGTTCGGCCGCCCCTCGTTGACCTTGAAGACCGTCTCGGCTTCCAAACCAACTTCGCGCAGCCGCGCGGCCGTCCCGACGGTCGCCAACAGCTTGAAGCCGAGCCGCGTGAGCCTGCGCGCGAGCAGCGCCGAGAGCCCCTTGTCCGAGTCGTTGACGCTGATGAAGGCCGTGCCCCCCGTCGGCAGTTCCAGCCCCGCGCCGATCATCGCCTTCGCGTACGCCTCGCCGAAGGTGCGCCCCACCCCCATCACCTCGCCGGTCGAGTGCATCTCCGGGCTCAAGACCGGATCGACGCCCGGGAACTTCTTGAACGGGAAGACCGGCGACTTGATGTAGAAGCGGTCGAGCCTGCCGGTCAAATCCTCCGGCAGGCCGAAGGACGCGAGCGGGCGGCCCGCCATCACGAGCGCCGCGATGCGCGCCAGAGGGACGCCCGTCGCCTTCGCCACGAAGGGCACGGTGCGCGACGCGCGCGGGTTCACTTCGAGCACGTAGACGCGGTCGTCCTTAATCGCGAACTGGATGTTGATGAGGCCGCGCACCTTGAGCGCCTGCGCGAGCGTGCGCGTGTAGTGACGCATCGTGTCGAGGTGTTCCTCGGCGATCTTGAAGGGCGGGAGCACGGACGACGAATCGCCCGAATGGATGCCCGCCTCCTCGATGTGCTCCTGCATGCCTGCGACGACGCAGGTCTCCTCGTCGGCGAGCGCGTCCACGTCGAACTCGGCGGCGCGCTCTAAGAACTTGTCGATGAGCACGGGCTTCTCGGGCGAGGCGTCCACGGCCGTGCGCATGTACTCGTCGAGGCTGCGCTCGTCGTAGACAATCGCCATCGCGCGGCCGCCGAGGACGAACGATGGGCGCACCATGACCGGGTAGCCGATGCGCTCGGCGCAATCCTTCGCCTCCTCGAAGGAGATGGCCGTGCCGTTCTCCGGCTGCGGGATGCCGAGTTGATTCAACAACGCGCCGAAGCGCTTGCGGTCTTCGGCAAGGTCGATGGAGTCGGGCGAGGTGCCGATAATCGGGGCGCCCGCCTCGTGCAAACGCACGGCGAGGTTGAGCGGCGTCTGGCCGCCGAACTGGACGATGATGCCTTCGGGCTTCTCCACGTCCACGATGTTCATCACGTCCTCGAACGTCAAAGGCTCGAAGTAGAGTCGGTCGGAAGTGTCGTAGTCGGTCGAGACCGTCTCGGGGTTGCAGTTGACCATGATGGTTTCGAACCCCGCGTCGCGCAACGCGAAGGAGGCGTGGCAGCAGCAGTAGTCGAACTCGATGCCCTGCCCGATGCGGTTCGGCCCCGAGCCGAGAATCATGATCTTGCGGCGGTCGGTCGGCGCGGACTCGTCTTCCTCTTCGTAGGTCGAATAAAGATAAGGCGTGTACGACTCGAACTCCGCGCCGCAGGTGTCCACGCGCTTGTAGACGGGCGTGAGGCCGAGCTGCTTGCGATACGCTCTGACTTCAAGCTCCGTCCGCCCGGTCAGGTACGCGAGACGGCGGTCGGAGAGCCCGACCTCCTTGAACTCCCTCAAAGTATCTTCCGGTATCTCTTCGAGCCTGCGCCCCTCGACGCCCTTCTGAATCAACGTCACCTGTTGGAGTTGTTCGAGGAACCACGGGTCGATGCGCGAAAGCCGGTAGATCTCCTGAATCGGCACGTCCTGTTGGAGCGCGTAAGTCACGTAGGAGAAGCGCTGCGAGTTCGGGCGCGCGAGTTTGCGCTGCAACTCGTCGGCGGGCACGTCGCGCAGGCGCAGAGGCTTGACCGCTTCGAGCGAGCGCAGGCCCTTGAAGAGCGCCTCCTTGAACGTGCGACCGATAGCCATCACCTCGCCGACCGACTTCATCTGCGTGCCGAGCACGTCCTCGGTGTCTTTGAACTTCTCGAAGTTCCACTTCGGAATCTTCGCCACGACGTAATCAATCGTCGGCTCGAACGAGGCGGGCGTCTTCTTCGTGATGTCGTTATTAATTTCGTCGAGCGTGTAGCCGACGGCGAGCTTGGCCGCGATCTTCGCGATGGGGAAGCCGGTCGCTTTGGACGCGAGCGCGGAGGAGCGCGAGACGCGCGGGTTCATCTCGATGACGCGCACGTCGCCGTTCTCGGGGCTGACGGCGAACTGGATGTTCGAGCCGCCGGTCTCGACGCCGACCTTGCGGATGATGCGGATGGACATGTCGCGCAGGCGTTGATATTCAACGTCCGTCAACGTCTGCGCGGGCGCGACCGTGATGGAGTCGCCGGTGTGGACGCCCATCGGGTCGAAGTTCTCGATGGAGCAGATGATGACGACGTTGTCGGCGAGGTCGCGCATCACCTCCAGCTCGAACTCCTTCCAGCCGAGGATTGATTCCTCGATCAACACCTGACTGACGGGCGAGGCCGCGAGTCCGCCGCGGACGATCTCCTCGAACTCCTCGGGGTTGTACGCGGTGCCGCCGCCCGTGCCGCCGAGCGTGAACGACGGACGAATAATCGCGGGGTAGCCGGTCTCTTCGACGATCTTCTCGGCCTCGGCCCAGGTGTGCGCGAAGCCGCCGCGGGGCATGGGCAGGCCCTCTTCTTCCATCGCCTGCTTGAACAGCTCGCGGTCTTCGGCGAGGCGGATGGCCTCGCGTTTGGCGCCGATCATCTCGACGCCGAACTCTTCGAGGACGCCCGCCTCGTCGAGCGCCATCGCGAGGTTGAGCGCGGTCTGGCCGCCGACCGTCGGGAGCAGCGCGTCGGGGCGCTCGCGGCGGATGATGGAGGTGACCGACTCGACCGTGAGCGGCTCGACGTAGGTGCGGTCGGCGAACTCGGGGTCGGTCATGATGGTGGCCGGGTTCGAGTTGACGAGCACGACCTCGAAGCCCTCGGCGCGCAGCGCCTTGCACGCCTGCGTCCCCGAGTAGTCGAACTCGCACGCCTGCCCGATGACGATGGGGCCGGAGCCGATGATCAAGATTTTGCTGATGTCTGTGCGTCTGGGCATTGACTGACGGGCTTCGCGGCGGCGGCGAAAGTTCCTTCCTGTGCGCGTAAATTCGTGGCATTATACACGCCCCGCCGACCCGCCACGAACCCGCCGGACGCGCGCCGACACGCCCGCCGCAACGTTTGAAAACCGCGAGCAGTCGGCGTACCTTAAGGGCGCCGTGGAAAGGAACACACACATGGCAGCGAACCCCGAGCGGCGCTACACGCTGGAAGAGTATCTTGAGCTGGACAGGACTTCGGAAGAGCGTCTTGAGTTCTGGGACGGCGAAATCTTCTGCATGAGCGGCGGCAGCGAATGGCATTACGAGATAGAATCGAACATCCACTCTTTCCTGAAGACATCTCTCAGAGCGCGCGCCTGCCGAGTCTTCACCGGGAACGTGCGCGTCAAGGTTCCGAGCGCGCCGCCGTACCGCTACGCAGACGTTTCGGCGTTGTGCGGCGAGGCGGCAACGTTTGAGAACATCGGCGGCGCCGACGCACTCGTCAATCCTCAGTTGCTCGTCGAAGTCTTGTCGCCTTCTACCGAGACTTACGACCGTGTCAAAAAGTTCACACACTACAAGTCCATTCCGACACTGCGCGAGTATTTACTTGTCGAGCAGCAACGGCCACATGTCACGCGCTTCTTCAAGCAGGACGACGGCCTGTGGGTTCACACGGAGGTCAACGACCTGGAATCGACCTTGCCGTTGACCTCGCTCGGCTGCGAACTGCCCATGAGCGAAATCTACGCGGGCGTCAGCTTCGACGCACCGGCCGACGCCTGACATTGGTGGTGTACAACCGGACGAAGGATAAAGTAAGGAGGCGGGGTGTGCGCCGGAGGGCGTTAAACTTTGCCCGAGTCGAGTTGCCGGCGGTAGTCGTCGCCGTCGAGTTCGACGGTGCGGCACATCTCGTAGAGGCGGGAGCGGAGGCGGACGCCGACGCGATCTTCGAGGGTCTCTTCGACCTGATTGCGGCGGGCGTCCATGTAGTTGGTTGTGAAGACTGTGAGCTTCTTGTCGTTGTAGCGCTTGCCGATGATGTTCATCATCGTGTCGCGCACCCAGTCGGTCGGCTTCGATGCGCCCAACTCGTCGAGCACAAGCACCTCGGCCTGGTAGACCGGCGCGAGCACGCTCATCTCGGAGGTGTTCGAGACCTTGTTGTAGGAGTCCTGAATCTCTTTGAGCAGCGCGCCGAACTCGTAGAAGAGACACGGCACGCCCTTCTCGATCAGGCCGTGGAGGATGGCGACGGCGAGGTGCGTCTTGCCGACGCCGACCGGCCCCATCAGGAGCAGCCCGCGCTCGACCGCGGGGTACTCGCGCACTAAGCGGAAGGCGTAGTTGAAGGCTTTCAGTTGAGAGCCGTTGTTGGGCGAGGGGTAGTAGTTCTGGAGCGTGCAGGCTTCGCGGCGCGGCGGGGCGGGCTCGCGGTAGCGGCGGGGGATGCGCGCCTGCTCAAGGAGCTTGCCGCGCGTGTCCTGCGTGCGGCACTCGCAGCGACGCGCGCCGCGGCCGGTGACTTCGAAGCCGGTGCCGAAGCACTTCTGACAGACCGACGGGGACTCGGCCCGCTTCCCGCGCGCCGGCTTCGACTCTTCCCTGGCGGGAGAGTCTCCGACGGCGTCGTCCCTCTCGGGGACGGCGAAGAGCGGGGGAATCTTTTTGCGGTTGTCCGAAGGCATTCGGGAGACGTAACGTTCTTTCTCGATCTCTCAGGCCGCGCGGATTATAGCACCCCGAGTTTCGTTTGCAAGACGGTTAAGTGCGTTCGAGAATTTCCACAAGTGGAAAACCGTTCGCGGCCTCAAACGCCCCGCAATGCCACCTCAACAGCCCCCGCCGCCGCCCTTGTAGACGGGCCGCCAGCGCCCCTGCTGCCTCTTATAAATCACGTAGTCGTTGCTCTCGTAGTAGGTGCCCATGGCGATGACTTCGCCCACGCCATCGCCGTCGAAGTCCAACTGATCGACGAAGTGCCGGTCTTCGTAGGAGTCCTCGGAGCCCTTGTGGAACCACTCCCACGCCGTCTTGAAGTCGCCGCCCGACGGCTCCATGATGAGGAAAAGCGTGTACGACACAGGGGCCGTGTCCGGCTGACCGACGAGGAAGCTGCCGACCAATTCAAACTTTCCGTCGCGGTCGAGGTCGGTCGCCGTCAGGTTCACCACCTCCATCTTCGCGGCGAGCGCGGCACCGACGCCGTTCTTCGCGTAGGCCGCGCGTGCGAGTTCGACGGCGCGCGCCCGCTCCGCGTCGGTCGGCGCGCGTCGTGAAGAAGCGCCGCGGCCGAGCGCCTGCGAGTCCGTGGCGATCACCTTCACGCGCCCGCCGAGCCGCGCCTGCGTGTCGGCCGCCGCGTCCGCGACCAGCCCGACGCAGCCCGGCTCCTGGTACTTGACGATGGTCAGCGTGCCCGCGTCGCCGCCGCCCGAGAGGATGCGGTACTTGCGCCCCGGGCTGAAGTACGCGCGCGCGAAAGAGTGCGTCCCGTCGTCGTTGTCGATGGGCGGGACTTCGTACTTGCCGTCGCGGTAGATGACGACGGGCTCCGCCGTCACGCTCGACTCGTACTTCGAAACGGCGAAGACGACCGCGCCCGAGCCGGCGGGCTTCTGCCGCGCGACCGTGGCCGCGCACGCGCACACGAACAGCAGGAGGGCAAAGGCGAGCAGTCGGGTTCTCGACTTCATCTTCGGGAAGCCTTTCCGTCCGGCGCGCCGGACTATTTTTTTAAGGGGGGCGGCGTCAGGTAGCCGATGAGTTCGAGCAGGCCGTAGACGGCTACGAGCGCCACTATGATGAGGAAGACGACGTGCCAGCGCCGCAGCACGTAGCGGCGGCATGCGTGACACCTGAGGCCCCCCATGCGGAGGGGTCTGGCACAGTATGGACATTTTGCCATTCGTCGCTGGAAACGGGGCAACGAGCAAAATGCCACGACTCGGCCCTCGGGTTCAAGTGCCGGCATAGTACCACGAACTAAAAGGCGCAAGGCCGAGGCGCGCAAGCCAAAGGGGCACGGGCATCCTGCTCGCGCCCCTTTGGCAGTCATCGGCGGCGCGGGGCGTGTGATATATTTTTGTCCGAGCATGAGTATCATTCAGGGGCTTTTGAACAAGATAGGATTGGGGGCGTCGTACGGTCGCCGCCCCTTGCGTGTCTTCCTCCTCGACGACGACCGGCTGCGGCACGATTGGTTCGCGAAGCAGTTCAAGGGCGAACGGCTCGACGTGGCCGAGACGGCGGAGCGCGCCGTCGAGATGCTCTCTGCGAACCACTACGACCTCATCTTCCTCGACCATGACCTCCTGCCCGAGCACTACTACGCGGAGGAGTTCGACGACGTGCGGAGTGGCTACGCCGTCGCGCGCTGGCTCGCCGAGAGCCCGGCGCGTCTCGCCGCCGCGACCATCATCGTCCACACGCGCAACGCCGACGGCGCGCTCCGCATGGTCGAGCTGCTGCGGCGCACCGGCCGCCAAGCCGAGCACGTCCCCTTCCAGATGCTCGCCCCCAGGATCAAGCAACTCCGACGCGGTTGAAATTTATGCGGATGAAAAACTCGCTCAACTCTTCCCTGCTCGCGCTCTGCATCGCGCTCTGCTGCGGCGCGGCCTCGCACGCACAGACCGGCGCGGGCCAGCCTTACGACGACCGCGTCCGTGGCCTGCTCGCGCGTCCCGACGTGCGCGCGGCCTTCGCACACGTCGAGCGCGAACGCGAACGCATCCTCAAAGAGTGGATCGACATCACCGAGATTAACGCGCCCTCGGGCAAGGAGGCCGAGCGCGCGGCCTTCATCGAGAGACTGCTGCGCGGCTACAGGTCGCTTGAGGTGAGCCGCGACCCGACCGGCAACGTCGTCGCCACGCGCAAGGGCACGGGCGGCGGCCCTACCGTCGTCATCGACGCGCACATGGACACGGTCTTTCAGGAGGGCTTGAAGATTAAGGCCGAGGTGCGCGACGGGAAAATCTACGCGCCGGGCGTCGGCGACGACACGCGCAACGTCGAGGCGATGCTCGCGGCCGTGCGCGCGCTCGACGCGGCGAACTTGAAGACGAAGGGCGACATCGTCTTCCTCTTCACCGTCGAGGAGGAGACGAGCTTCCGCGGCGTCGAGGAGTTCGTCAAGGCGAACAAGGGAAGCATCGGCCAGTACATCGCGCTCGACGGCGGCTACGACGGCTTCACCTACGGCGGTATCGGCATCAACTGGTACAGGCACCACTTCGTCGGCCCGGGCGGCCACACGCGCTCGTCCACGCCGCCCTACTCGGCGACTCTGCCGATGGCGCGCGCCATCGAGCGCATCTACCAGCTACAGCTCCCGCAGGGCGTCCCCGCCAACCTCAACATCGGCATGCTCGGCGGCGCCGACGTGGTCAACGCGAAGGCCGCCGACGCCTGGTTCACCGTGGACTTGCGCTCGACGAGTAACGAGGTCATCGCCGACCTGGAGAAGAAGATCGCGGCGATAGTGAAGGAGGAGGCCGAGCGCGAGCGGATGACCGTGAGGACGGAGCTGATCTCCGCGACGCCCGCGGCGCAGATACCGGGCCACCGCGAATCGCCTCTGGTGAAGACGGCCGAGGCCGTGCACTACGCGATGGGCTTCAAGCCTTCGATTACGCTCTCGGGCTCGAACAACGGGAACGTCGCGCTGCTCGCGGGCATCCCCGCCATCTCGACCGGCGCCGGCCCTTGCAGCAACTCGCACGCGCTCACCGAGAGCTGCGAGATCGAGCCGCTCTACAAAGGCATCCAGAAGGTTATCCTCCTCCTCGCCGCGACCGCCGAGTTAAGTCAGTAGCTTTAACACAGAGACACGGCTTGAAGCTTAATAACTTCAAAGCCGTGTCTCTGTGTCGAACTCTTTGTCGGTATCTGTCTGATTAACGGTGCTTGTCGGTCGTGCGGATGCCGACTTTCGCGAGCGCCCAGGCGGCGGCGACGACCACGACCTTGCCGAGGCTAAAGCCCTCGTCGTCGGCGTGGACGCGCCGGACGCGTGCGTGCGCGGCGCGGACGCGGGGACGTTCTTCGAGCATCGATGAAGTTGATGCGGTTCGTTTTCCTTCGACGGCTCGGGCCTCGCCGCGGCGGCCTTCCGTGACGCGCGCGGCGCCGCGCTCCTTCTGGCCGGGCGCCTTCTCGCCCTTCTCCTTGGCGTCGGGCGCGCCCTGCTTCGCCAACTCGTTCTCAATCTCCGAATTTATCTCGCCGCCGACGAGGATCGCCATGCCCGTGAAGTAGAACCAGAGCATCAGGATGATGACCGCGCCGAGCGAGCCGTAAGTCGCGCTGTAGGAGTTGAAGTAGTTGAGGTACGCCTTGAAGGCGAAGGAGATGAGCAGCCAGAGCGCGACGCCCGCGACCGCGCCCGGCGTGATCCACTTCCAGTCCTGTTCGTGCGAGTCGGGGCCGAAGTAGTAGATGAGCGCGAAGGCCAGCAGCACGAAGATGAGCACGAGCGGCCACTGCAAGATTTTCCACGCGGTCGCAAACGCCGAGCCCAGGCCGAGCTTGATGGAGACCGCGTCGGCGATGTCGTGCCCGTAGAGCATGAGCACCAGCGCCGTCACGATGAGGAGCGTCAGCGCCAGCGTCAGCCCGACGGCCGTCAGCCGCACCTTCCACCACGGCCGCGACTCCTTCAAATCGTAAGCCGCGTTCAGCGACTCGCTGACGGCGCCCATGCCGTTCGACGCCGCCCAGAACGTCGCGAGGATGCCGAACGAGAGCTTGCCGCCGCCGCTCGACTGCGTCACGTCGGTCACGGTCTCGGCCACGAGCTTCGACGCGTCGCCGGGCAGCACCGCGGCGAGATAGTTGAAGAGCCCCTGCCGGAGCTGGCCGTTCTCACCCGCCAGGTAGCCGAGCAGCGACGTGAGGAAGAGCAGCGCCGGGAAGAGCGCCAGCAGAAAGTAGTAGGAGAGTTGCGCCGAACGCCCCAGCACGTCGTCGTCCATCACCTCCGCGTAGACGCGCTTCCCCAGATCCTTCCAACCCAGACCGGCGAGGCTCATTGACTTGAACATGGCCTTTAAACTCCTCTGCTCCCGAAAGTGTGGCCGCAGTTTCACCGCGCGCGAAGACGAAACAGTCACGATTTCTTCAAGAGTTGACCACGAGTGCGCGCGGCGCGGCGGGCCTTCAGAACTCTTTCAGAAGAAAATCAAAAAAGCCTAAAGATTTTCCGGCCCGCGCCGCGTATCTTACACACGCTTTAGAGACGGCAGCGCCGCGCTACTGGACGCCGGAATAATTTCGGGGTAAAGTACGCGGCGCTTGACCCCTCCTCTACTCCCTTCAATCACGTGAGAAGGAGTTTTTTTTGAGTCCTGTTCCCCTTGCGTCGTCGCCCGCGGCCAACGAAAGCGCGGCCGGATTCTCCTCCCGGCCGGGACGCGACACCTTCGCCATTCGCCCCCTTCCCATGAGCCCCCTGACGGAACCTTTACCAGACCAACATGACCGCCGCGTGCCGCCCCTCTAGGGCGCGCGAAGGGGTCAAAGCCGAAACTTAAGAAAGGGAGACCCGCACGGGTCTTCACCCTCTAAATTAGTTGTCTGACGGAAGAAGGAGTTTTTTCGATGAAGACTTTGCGCTTTCCCTCGATGCTGGCGCTGGCCCTCTTGACCTTCGCGGCGGCGCAGACCACCCGCGCGGCCACGGCTGCCGCCGGCAGCTACCAGTTCACGCTGACGGGCGAGAAATACCTGAAGTACGTCGAGTTCGACGCGACCGGGAAGGACGACGGCAGCGCGACCGGCTACATCTCCATGACCGACGAAGCCATCATCACGCCCCAAGACGTGGACGGCACCGGCGAGAAGGAGGGGAGGATCGTCGGCTACAACTTCAAGGCCGACGTGGATGGCCTTATCGTCACCAAAAATCAGGAGGGGTTGCAGGCCGTCCTGAGCGCCACCATCCGCACCTCCAGCAACGAACTGCTCATCGGCCAGCGCGTGCTGCTGACGGTCGTGGACAACGGCGACAATACGCGCGTGCCCGACCGCGTGACGTGGGGCATCTACAAGCCGATTGTCCGCACCTGGATGCCCTCGGACGCCGAGTTGAAGGAAGACCCGGGCGTCGGTCTCCGTTGGTGGGCGACCGACTACGAGCAGCGCGGGGACGTGGGCTACCAGATGCCGCGCGACGAGAGCATCAACGCGCAGACCAACCCTGCCACCTCCTACGACTTCGTGAACGCTGATAACGCCGCCGGCGACATCCGCGTCACGCTGTAGCGAGTTCACGAGACGTGCCTGACGACAAGAGGCGGGCTTCGCGGCCCGCCTCTTTACTTTGGTCGATTTGTTAAAGGACGGAGTCTATTTGACGAAGGTGCCCGTCCGGCTCCAACGCGTGTTTCTGAAGAAGTCGATGACGTAGTTGACGGGCATGGGGGCGTCGCTCTGCGGGGCACTCTCGTCGAAAGACCAGTAGACGAACATCGCGCGGCCGATGATGGCGCTGCGCGGCACGTAGCCCCAGAAGCGGCTGTCCTGGCTGTTGTCGCGGTTGTCGCCCATGACGAAGTAATGCCCCTCGGGCACGTCGAACTTCTCGCCCTCGGTCGTCCGCCGTGAAGGCGGATGAGCCCGCGGCTCGACGTAGACGCTGTAGGCGGCGTCGGGCGGGGCGGGCTGCTGCGCCCCTTCTTCAATCGTCAGGGGCGCGTCATTTTCGTTCTCGGGCGTGTCGGGCTCGTTAGGCGGCGGCTGGTGCGCGGCGATGATGTGCTCTTCGAGCGGCTGGCCGTTGATGAAGACCTGCGTGTCGCGCACCTCGACGCGGTCGCCGGGCAGGCCGATGACGCGCTTGACGTAGTTCGTCTTGTAAGGGATGTTGTTTAGCGCCGTGTCGTCCACGCCGCTTTCGGCAAAGCGCTTCTCGCCCATGTACTTGCCCGGGTACTTGAAGACAATCACGTCGCCGCGGCGTATCTCGCGCTGCGGCAGGAACGGCAAGACGGGGCCGGGCGCGAAGATGAACTTGTTGACGAGCAGGTGGTCGCCGATGTTGATCGTGTTCTGCATCGACCCCGTCGGCACCTTCACCGCCTGCACGACGAAGGTCATGCCGAAGAGCGCCATCACGGCGGTGACGACCAGGGACTCGAAGTACTCTCGGAGGAC
>CAXTSK010000076.1:0-13859 GCA_964246655.1 uncultured Pyrinomonadaceae bacterium | reverse complement strand
CTCGTATACATCGTCCCTCGAAAGGATGTCGAGTTCGGCGCCCAGCCGCTCGCCCTCCGTGCGCGCTTCATAGCCGAGCACGCGCTCGCACGCGTGGCCCGCGCCGCCGAGGCGCGCGCCCGTCCGCAAGCGTCGCTCTTCGAGCAGCAACTCGACGAAGAACTCGTCGCCCGCCGCCGTCGAAATCGTCAGCGACGTGAGCCAGCCGTCGCGCCCCGCCACGTCGTCCGTCGCCGCGAGCACGGCGTTAATCTCCCTGCCGCGGTCTTTCAAGATGAAGTGAGCGCGGTTCTCGTCAACCCTCGCGCCTTCGCCCGAAACCTCCCAGCCGAGGCGCGAGGCGAGCCAGCCGAGCGCGAGCAGGGCCTTCGGCGCGACCTCGTCGTGGGAGCGGTCGGGCGGGTCGTACTCGATGACGATTTTTTCGATGTGGGCCAGCGAGTCGCGGTAGGCGGCCACGTCCCAGAAGCCCGCGACCAGCTCGCGCCACGAAGTCAGACGCCCCCAGTTCAAATCGCTCACGCGCAAACGTCCGCCCCCGAGCAGGCCCGCCAACTGGCGGAGGTCTTCGTGCGGCCGGTCGAATGACGCCGAATCGATGACGACGCGGTCGGCCATCTCGACGAGGCGCTTGAAGAGCCTGTCGCCGTAGTGCGGGATGTCCTTCCACCAGAGGAAGACCGGCACGTCCGGCACGAGCAGCGGCGCGACCGCGGAAGAGGCCGTGTCCACGGCCGAGCCCGCGGCCTCAATCGTGATCTGCTCGCCGCAGATGCGCTTCGACCCGCGCGAAGAGAGTTGGCAGCGCGTCGAGACGAAAGCCTCAAGCCGCGGCGCGTCGGCCCCGCGCTCCGCCGCGAGCACGATGGCGCGGCAGGGGTGACGCTCGACGACCTCCGACAGCAGGTCGTCCACCTCCGCGCGCTCCTCCGCGCCCTCGGCGTAGACGACAAGATTCAAGACGCACGCGCGCACGACGCCCGCGGCGCCGCCCTGACCTTCCGGCGAGGACATCTCCGCCCACATCGCGTTCAGCTCGCGTTCGAGCTTCGCGGCGTCGATGCCCTTCGCCAAAGAGACTTGAGTCGTGCTGGCCTGAGTTTCCATCTGAGCTTACGGACGACGCCAGTGTCGCCCCTGTTGTTCGAGCAGCTTGAAGGACGCGTCCGGCCCCCACGAGCCCGCCTCGTAGTTGGGGAAGTCGGCGTCCGCTTTGTGCGCCCCCCACTCTCCGAGGATGGGCATGACGAGTTCCCAGCCGCGCTCGGTCATGTCCTTGCGCGCGTAGAGCGTCGAGTCGCCGAGGATGCAGTCGAGTATCAAACGCTCGTAGGCTTCGGCGAGTTGGACGCCGAACGAGGCGCCGTAGCGGAAGTCCATGTTCACGTCGCGGATGTGCGTCACCTGGCCCGGCACCTTGGCCGCGACGCGGAGCGTGATGCCTTCGTCAGGCTGGATGCGTATAACGAGCTGGTTGGGCGCGAGGTCGTCCATCGCGCGGCCGAAGAGCGCGTGCGGCGCGGCGCGGAACTGGATGGCGATCTCGGTGACGCGCTTGGCGAGCCGCTTGCCCGAGCGGATGTAGAAGGGCACGCCCGACCAGCGCCAGTTGTCGAACCACATCGTCACCATCGCAAACGTTTCAGTTGTGGAGTCGGGCGCGACACCCTTCTCCTCGCGGTAGCCGGGCACGGCCGCGCCGCCGATTGAGCCCGCGCCGTACTGCCCGCGCACGCACTCCTCGCGCACGCGCTCCGGCGTGAACTCGCGCGCCGAGTGCATGGCTTTAATTTTTTCGTCGCGCACGTCCTCGGCCGAGAGCGAGGCGGGCGGCTCCATCGCTACGAGCGAGAGCACTTGAAAGACGTGGTTCTGGATCATGTCGCGCACCACGCCCGACTTCTCGTAGTAGCCGCCGCGCCCCTCGACGCCCACGGTCTCGGCGTTGGTGATCTGGACGTGATCGACGTACTGCCGGTTCCAGAGCGGTTCGAAGATGCCGTTGGCGAAGCGGAAGACGAGGAGGTTCTGGACAGTCTCCTTGCCGAGGTAGTGGTCGATGCGGTAGACCTGCGACTCTTCGAGGTGGCGGAGAATCTGCTCGTTCAACTCGCGCGCGCTCTCAAGGCTCGTCCCGAAAGGCTTCTCGATGATGACGCGCGCCCAGCCCTTATCCTGTTTGAGGAGTCCCGCCTCGCCGAGTTGTTTGACGGCCTCGGCGTAGAACTCCGGCGCGACCGAGAGGTAGAAGAGCCGGTTGCCCCCCGTGCCGCGCTCGCCGCTGATCTCTTCGAGTCTCTGCGCGAGTTCTTTGTAACTCTCCGGGTTGTCGATGTTCGAAGGCAGGTAGTGGAGGCCGGCGGCGAACGAGCGCCAGACCTCTTCGTCAACCGACTTCGACTCGGAGAACTCCGCGACGGCCTCCTTCATCTTGTCGCGGTACTCTTCGTCGGACATCGGCGTGCGGCCCAGGCCGACGACGGCGAACTCGGCCGGAAGCAGACGCTCCTGCACGAGCCTGTAGAGCGCCGGTATCAGCTTCCGCTTGGCGAGGTCGCCGGACGCGCCGAAGATGACGACCGCGCACGGCTCGGCCGCGCGCCCCAGCCGCATCCCGACGCGCAGGGGGTTTTCGACGACGGTGGCTGTGCTCATATGAAATTCAGTAGGCAGATGGCAGTGGGCAGTAGGCAGTTGAGAGAACCATTTCTTGAAATCGGGACTTTGATGAGAACGAATTGAACCACAGAGACACAGCTAAAACAAAAACCTGCTTTTAGCTGTATCTCTGTGGTTCAATTCGTTCTCACCTATCCTCAACTGCCATCCTGTCTTAACTGCCTACTGCCATCTGCCTACTGCCTACTTTCCTTGTTTCTCCAACAGCTCCTCCCACTCCGTGTGGACGAAGCCGGCGTCGGGGCGGTCGGTGCGCTCGTAGGTGTGCGAGCCGAAGAAGTCGCGTTGCGCCTGCGTGAGGTTGAGCGGCAGGTTCTCGGTGCGGTACGCGTCGAAGTAGCCGAGCGAGGCCGAGAAGGCCGGGATGGGGATGCCCGCCTGCGCGGCCGTGGCGACGACCCGCCGCCAGTTGGCCTGCGCGCCCTGGATGTAGGCGTTGAACTCCGGGTCGAGCAGGAGGTTCGGCAGGTCGTGGCGCCGGTCGTATGCTTCCTTGATCTTGCCGAGGAAGCGCGCGCGGATGATGCAGCCGCCCTTCCAGATGCGCGCCGTCTCACCGAGGTTGATGTCCCACTTCCAGTTCTCGGAGCCCGCGCGGATGAGGTTCATGCCCTGCGCGTAGCTGCAAATCTTCGACGCGTAGAGCGCGTCGCGCACGGCCTGAATCATCTCCCCGCGGTTGCCTTCGAACTTGAAGCCCTGCGGGCCGCCGAGTTGCTTGCTCGCCTCGACGCGCTCGTCCTTGCGCGCCGAGAGGTTGCGCGAGTCCACGGCCGCGTTGATGGTCGGGATGGGGATGCCGAGGTCGAGCGCGATCGAACTCGTCCACTTGCCCGTCCCCTTCTGCCCGGCCTTGTCGAGCACGAGGTCTACGAGGGGCTTCCCCGTCTCCGGGTCTTTGACGCGTAGAATCTGCGACGTGATCTCGATGAGAAAACTTTCCAGCTCCCCGCGGTTCCACTCGTCGAACACCTCGGCCATCTCGTCGGCCGACATGCCGAGCACCTTACGCATGATGTCGTACGACTCGCCGATGAGCTGCATGTCGCCGTACTCGATGCCGTTGTGCACCATCTTGACGAAGTGCCCGGCGCCGCCCGGCCCGATGTAGGTCACGCACGGCCCGTCGTCCACCTTCGCCGCGATGGCCTCCCAGATGGGGCGTATCTGCTCGTAAGCATCTTTGTCGCCGCCCGGCATCAAGCTCGGCCCCCACAGCGCGCCCTTCTCGCCGCCCGAGACGCCGGAGCCGATGAAGTTGAAGCCCTCGGCCTTCAGAGCCTTCTCGCGCCGCTCGGTGTCCATGAAGTAGGAGTTGCCGCCGTCGATGATGATGTCGCCCGGTTCGAGGTACGGCTTAATCTGGTCAACCGTCCAATCGACGGGGTCGCCGGCCTTGACCAGCAGGATTATCTTGCGCGGCCGTTCGAGCGACTTCACGAACTCCTCGGGCGTGTGCGTGCCGACGAACTTGCCCGAGCCGTACTCGTCCATGAAGGTCTTGACGCGGTTGGGCTCTTCCTTGCTCGGCGGGCGGTTGTAGACGGCGACCGTCCAGCCGTTGCGCTCGATGTTGCGCGCCAGGTTCTCGCCCATCACGGCGAGGCCGATCATGCCGATGTTCGCGGTCTTTGGTGTCTGTTCAGGTGTCGCCATAATCTCTCCAAACGATGAACTCGGAACGATGAACGATGAACTAAAGACCCCCGGTATTCAGTTCATCGTTCATACTTCACAGTTCTCTAAGCTCCCGTCGCTCCCGACACGGGGACGGCCTCGCGGATGATCTCAAAGAGGCGGCGCAGGCCCGCCGTCACGTCCGGGCCGATTTCGACGCGGACGGCGCGGCGGCCGCGCGTCGAGAGCGAGCGGAAGTCGCCGAGCGCCTGCGCCTGCTTGAGCGTCGAGAAGGTGTAGGGCTCGCCGGGTATCTCCACGTCCTTCGCGTCTTTGGCCGTGACCTGGATGAAGACGCCGCTGTCGGGGCCGCCCTTGTGGAGTTGTCCCGTCGAGTGCAGGAAGCGCGGGCCGTAACCGGTCGTCGTCGCGCAGCGCGTCGCGTCGCGCAGGTGCGTGCGTATCTGCTGGATGATTCCCTCGGCGTCCTCCGACTCCTCGAAGTAGTCGAGCAGCGCGATGTAGTCGCCGGGCTTCACACGTTGCAAATGCGCCTTGATTGCTTCAGCGACAGAGTTTGAAGCGAGCGCCGCGCGCGTCGCGTCGTCGGCGTAGACCGTGAGCCCTTCGCCTTCGGCGATGACGGTCTGCTCTTGCAGGCTGCCGTTCTGCTTGAAGGCTTCGAGCAGTTCCTTCGTCGCGTCCTTCGACTCCTGCACGTTCGGCTGGTCGAAGGGGTTGATGCCGAGCCGCCAGCCCGCGACGGCCGTCGCGATCTCCCACAGGAAGAACTCTTCGCCGAGGTCGTACAAGTCCTTCAGCGTGCGGTAGACGACCGGGTGTCCGGCCGCTTCCAAAGCTTTGAGTTTGGATTCAACCTCGCTGTCGAGCTTGCCGACGGCGATGGAGACGAAGAGCCGGTCGTCGCCGTAAGCCGAGGGCGCGGCCAGCGGCTCGCCCGCGACGGGCACGACGCCCTTCCCTTCTTTGCCTGTGCTCTCAGCAATGAGTTGTTCGACCCAGAGGCCGAAGGACTCGACCTTCGGGTCGGCGACGATGGTCAGCTTGTCGCGTCCGGCCTTCGCGCACTCGCCGATGATGGCGCCGAGACGCGCGCCCGGGTTCTCGGACGCGGGCACGACCTGCGAGCAGGCGTGGATGACGCGCTCGGCGCGGTCGAGCAGCTTGCGGATGTCAACCCCCATCAGCGACGCCGGCACGATGCCGAAGTAGGAGAGCGCCGAGTAGCGACCGCCGATGTCCGACGGGTTGAGGAAGACGCGCTTGAACTTGTCGCGCGTGGCGTCCGCCTCCATCTTCGTGCCGGGGTCTGTGACGGCGAGGAAGTTCTCGCCCGGGTTCTCCTTGACCTTGCCGACCTCCGCGTACCAGTAGCGGTAGAACGTCAGAGGCTCCGTCGTCGTGCCCGACTTCGAAGAGACGATGAAGAGCGTCTGCGCGAGATCAATCTTCTCGCGATATTCCGCGACCTTGTCCGGGTCGGTCGAGTCGAGCACGAGCAGTTCCGGGTAGCCCTCCTGCTTGCCGAAAGTCCTCCGCAGCACTTCGGGCGCGAGCGAGGAGCCGCCCATGCCGTTGAGGACGACGTGCTTGAAACCCTTCTCCCTGAGACGGTCGGCGAAGGCGACGAGGTCGTCCTCGACGCCGATCATCTGGTCGGCGACGTTGAGCCAGCCGAGCGAGTTCTTGATGATCTTCTGGTGCTCCTCTTCGGACTTCCAGAGTGCGGCATCCTTACGCCAGACGCGGCGCATCACGTCGCCCTTTTCGGCTTCCTTAATGGCCGCACTTACCGCGTCAGCGTGTTTTCCCAACGATGCGCTCAACCTTTCGTTGATGCCGGAGAGCAGGGCGTCGCGCTTGGCTTCGATTGATTCGAAGAGCGTGTCTAAGGAGTTGACGAAGGCCGCGAGGCCGTCGCGCTGTAGCTTCTCCGTCACCTCCTTCAGGTCGATGCCGACCTCGGCGAGCTGCCCGATGAGGGCGCGGCATTCGTCGAGCCCTTCTTCTAAAGTTACTTCGACGCGGCCGTGGTCGCGGATGGCCGTGTAGGTCGCGGGCGGGACGGTGTTGACCGTCTCGGGGCCGACGAGGTTATCGACGTAGAGCACGTCCGAGTAGTTCGGGTTCTTCGTCCCCGTCGAGGCCCACAGGCACCGCTGCACCTGCGCGCCCTTCGCCTTCAGCTCGGCGAAGCGCGGGCCGTGGAATAACTCCTTGTACTTCTCGTAGGCGAGCTTCGCGTTGGCGACGGCCGCCCGCCCGCGCAAGCCTTCGAGCCGCTGCTTCTCTTCGGGAGACGAGGCGTGCCGGGCCTTGTATTCGAGGTCGGCGTCAATCGCCGTGTCCACGCGCGAGACGAAGAAGCTGGCGACCGAAGCGATGTGGTCAACGTTCTTCCCCTCGGCCGCGCGCCGCTCAAGACCTTTGATGAAAGCTTCCGCCACCTGCTCGTAGTTCTCGATGGAGAAGATCATCGTGATGTTGATGTTGATGCCGCGGTAGATCGACTCCTCGATGGCCGGGAGCCCCTCCTGCGCCGCCGGAATCTTGATCATCACGTTCTTGCGCCCGACGCGCTCGAAGAGCCGCGCGGCCTCGTCAATCGTCCCCTGCGTGTCGTAGGCGAGCTTGGGGCTGACTTCAAGGCTGATGTAGCCGTCGAGCCCGTCCGTCTTGTCGTAGACCGGCTTCAGCACGTCGGCGGCGTTGCCGATGTCTTCGACGACGAGGTCTTCGTAAATCTCGCCCACGCCCTTGCCGGCCTGGACGAGCTTGCCGAGCTGCTCGTCGTAGTCGGTCGAGCCGGTAATGGCCTTCTCGAAAATGGTCGGGTTGGAGGTGACGCCGCGCAGGTCGTCCTCCTCGATCTTCTTCTTCAGGTCGCCGGTCGTGAGCATCGCGCGACGTATGTTGTCGTACCAGATTGACTGGCCGAGCTTCATGATTTCGACGAGTCGGTTGCTCATATATATCTCCTCAAGCGGGGTGCAAACAGGGGGCGGACGCTCTCAAAGGTACCGCTGCTGCGGGGGCGAGGTGCCACACTTCGGCTGTCGCCGCGCCGGGCGGAAGGCCCGGTAGTATCCCTTTCGAACGACGCTGTTACGAATTGCCCGGATACTATCACATCAATTCTGGCCTCGCCAACAGAGGGGGAAAAAGTAGTCAGTAGGAATGCGAAGCGGCGCGCCCGGCCCGAAGGCTGAAGGCGCGCCGCTATGTTTTTTTCTACTGACTACTGTCTACGGCTGCGCCGAGGCCGACTCGGCGGCGAAGACCGAGTCGTCGGTCTTGACGCCGAAGGTGACGGTGAGCACCTGCAACTCTTCGACCTGCCGGTCGCCCGCGTAGAGGACGGAGCGATAGGGGACGAGCGTGCCCTGCACGATGCGGTAGTCGTGGAAGGTGCGGCGGTACTTGGTCACATCCTCCTCGTATTCGAGCCACAGGATGCGCCCGGTCTTCGCGCTGATGTAGTAGCGCGTCGAGTGGTTCTCCTTGTCCGACAGGTCGAGCACCCAGAGGTCTAAGCCCTTCATGCTCTCCTTGCCGTTGTACTTGACGGTCGCGCCGCTCTCCTTGTAGCGCAAGAGCGCCTCGATGCCGTGGACGCGGTCGGTCATCAGACTCGTCACGTCCTCCTGCTTCGGCGTGAAGGGCGTGCCGCGCAGGATGCCGGTCACGCGCCCGTCGTTGAGGACGAGCGAATATTGGAGCGACGAGAGGCGCTGGTCGAAGCGTATCTTGTCCTTCTCGTAGGTCGCGCCGCGCTTGAAGGTGCGCTCGTAGGAAATCTCTTCGGGGCGGCCGTCCTGGCCGGTGCGCGTGATGCGGCCGCGCTCGACGCCCGTGCGCCTGATCTGCGCGAGCCCCGCGCGCGAGCCGTAGACGAGGACGACCGTCTCGGCGACCTGCTCGGCGGTCGGGTTGTTCCTGTCCGCCTTGATCGGCTTCGGCGGCTCCTCCTTCTTCGGCTTCTCCTCCGCCTTAGGTTTCTCCTGCGCCGCGGCGGGGGCGGCCGCGCCGGCGATAAAGAGCGCCGACAGCGCGCACACCAGTAAGCGTCGTAACACTGAGTTCTTCTCCATTCCTGAGTTGATCGCCCGGCGGTTCCGGCCCGAGCGCCGCGCCTGAGGAGAGCTTCGGCGGCCGAACTTCGGCGGATTGTAACACATCCGCCCGCGCCCGGCCCCAGCGGCCCGCTGCCGCCTTTCAGTCCAAAACAATTGATGCCAATGGCCTTGCGGCGGATGCCCGCCCGCGCTTTGACAACCCCTCGCGCGAGCCTGTAAAGTCCTGTGTTTCCATAAAGCTTTAAGAGTTTGAAGTCAGGAGTCTGAAGTCTGAAGTCAGAATTACGAGGGCAGTCGCCGCCTCTTTCTACTGACTACCGACTACTGACTACTGACTACTGATTTTTGGCGAAAGGACAGGAACCGTGAAAAAAGTAGGACTGTTGGTCGGCCGCGAGCGGACGTTCCCCGACTCGCTTATCAAGAGCATCAACGAGCGGGGCGGCGGCGAGGTCGTCGCCGAGTTCGTCAAGGTCGGCGGCGTGCGCCACGACGCGGGCGTCGGCTACGACCTCATCATCGACCGCATCTCGCACGAGGTGCCCTTCTACCGCGCCTTCCTCAAGCGCGCCGCGCTCGAAGGCACCATCGTCATCAACAACCCGTTCTGGTGGTCGTCCGACGACAAGTTCTTCAACTTCTCGCTCGCCACGAAGCTCGGCGTCGCCATCCCGCGCACCGTCCTGCTCCCGCAGAAGAATTACATCGAGGGCATCACGAGCGAGTCGCTGCGCAACCTCGAATTCCCGCTCGACTGGCAGGCCATCGCCGACTACGTCGGCTTCCCCGCCATCATCAAGCCCTTCGACGGCGGCGGCTGGAAGAACGTCTCCCGCGTCAACGACCTGGAGGAGTTATGGAAGGTCTACGACACGACCGACACGCTCTGCATGACCTTGCAGGAGATGATCGACTGGGATCAGTTCGTGCGCTGCTACTGCATCGGGCAGCAGGACGTGATGATCATGCCGTACGACCCGCGCAAGGCGTATCTGTCAGGCGAGCAGTACATCCACAACCCGACGTATCTGACGCCCGAACTGGCCGCGCGCGTCGCGCAGGATGTTTTGACACTCAACCGCGGCCTCGGCTACGACATCAACACCGTCGAGTTCTGCATTAAGGACGGCATTCCCTACGCTATCGACTTCATGAATCCCGCGCCGGACGCCGAGATTGCTTCGGTCGGCGAGTTCTATCACAACTGGCTGACGAAGGCCGTCACCGACCTCGTCCTCCGCCGCCTCGCCGAGCCGCGCCCCGAGCAGGTCTACCGTTGGGACGCGTTCCTCAACCCGCAGCCGGAGCCGCCGGGCGTCACACAGCCGCTCGCGGCCGCCGCCTCGGCCGCGCAGTCGGCCGCCGACTCGATGCTGCCGCAGTCGGTGCGCGACCTGCCTTCGAACGTCGTCGACACGGTCACGGAGTTTCTCGGTCAGGCGACCGGCGTCGTCTCCGGCCTCATGAATGCGGTCTCGGAAGCGACCGCGTCGGGCACGCAAGCCGCCGAACAGAGTGAGCCCGCGGTTCAGTACGCTCCGGAAGCGCCCAAGGCCGCGACCAAGCGTCCGCGCGCCGCAAGCTCAGGCTCGAAGCAGGGCGCGGCTAAGGGCTCGACCAAGCGCGCCGCCTCGACCAGCTCGAAGAAGACCAAAACGACGGACGAGCCCGGCGAAGCTTAGTCCGACTGCTTCCTCGTATGGAACAACAAAGGAGGGCGCCCCGCAACGGTCGCCCTCCTCTCTTTTTCCCTGACGCGCGTCGGCCTCAGAACCCCTTCGACCTGTCGGACGATGCAACAAGTCAACGAAGAACGGGCGCCCCGGAGGACGCCCGTCAGTCTTCGAATCTTTTGATGGCCAGGGACGGAGTCGAACCGCCGACACCGCGATTTTCAGTCGCGTGCTCTACCAACTGAGCTACCTGGCCGTAAACCCTCTCGCGCGAACAGAACGCAGAGTATAGGGGGTTCAAAACTCGTCTGTCAAACGGCGCGCGCGGGTTCATTTTTTGTCAAATGCGTCACAAAAAAACGTTGACAATTTTTCGGCGCGGAGTATAATCCGTCGCGTCTGAGGGTGGTGCCGGTTGCCAAACAGCCGGTGCGTCCCGCGAGGGACAACCAGCCGAAGCCCGAACATCGACAGTGCCCGCCCGTGGCAGCTCGAATGCCGATTGTGCCCCCCACAGCCGCTACCTTCGAGCTGCCACTCTTATTTTTTCCCTTAAAAAACTTAGATTCCGGAGCGTGCGGCGAGGAGTTCGTACTGGCGCGCGGCCTCGGCGACCACTTCGCGCTCGTCGAGCGCCTGCAACTCGCCGCCGCGAAGCACGACGCGTCCGTCTATCAGCACGTCGCGCACGTCGCGCGCCTCGGCGGCGTAGACGACCGTCGAGACGACCTCGGGGCGCGGCGTCGTGTGCAGGCGGCCGAGTTCGAGGATGGTGATGTCGGCGAGTTTGCCCGCTTCGATGCTGCCGATTTCCCCTTCGAGGCCTAGTGCGCGCGCGCCGTCGAGCGTCGCCATGCGCAGGACGCGCGCGGCGGGCAGCGCGTCGGCGCCGCGGCTCACCTTCTGTAAGAGCGCCGCCGAGCGCATCTCCGTGAACATGTCGAGGCGGTTGTTGCACGGCGCGCCGTCAGCGCCGAGCGAGACCGAGACGCCGCGCGCGAGCAGTTCCGAGACCGGCGCGACGCCCGAGCCAAGCTTCATGTTCGACGATGGGCAATGCGCGACGTGCGTTCCTTTCGACGCGAGCAGCCCCACCTCGCCGTCGTCCAAATGGACGCAGTGCGCGAGCAGCACGTGCGGCCCCGACAGGCCGAGCGAGTCGAGATACACGACGTTCCTCATCCCCGTCTCGCGCTCGACCATCTCGCACTCGGAAATATTCTCCGAAGCGTGCGTGTGAATCAACACCCCGCGCTCGCGTGCGAGCGATGCCACGCGTTCGAGCAGTCCGCGCGTGCAGCTCACGGCGAAGCGCGGCGCGAAGCAGTAGCGGAGGCGTCCGTCCGCGCGGCCGTGCCACTTCTCAAGCAGCGCCAGCGACTCGCGTATGGAATCCTCGCTCTCCTCACGGAGTCCGGCCGGCACCTCCTCGCCTTTATCCATCATGCACTTGCCGACCGTCGCGCGGAAGCCCGACTCCTCGACGACGCGGAAGACCTCTTCCGTGTGGTTGACGGTCTCCATCGTGAGCGCGCAGGTCGTGCCGCCGCGGATCAGTTCGGCGACGCCGAGACGAGCCGAGGCGCGCAGTGAAGACGGGTCGTGCGCGGCCTCCAAGGGCCACACGCGCCGCTTGAGCCAGTCTAAGAGCGCGAGGTCGTCGGCCGCGCCGCGGAAGAGCGTCTGGCAAAGGTGGATGTGCGTCTGCACGAAGCCGGGCAGCACAGCGCAGCCGCGCGCGTCGATGGTCACGTCGGCACGGGCCGCGGACAGGTCGAAGCCGACGGCCTCGATGCGCCGCCCGCGCACGAGCACGTCACCGCCCATAACCCTGCCTGCGGCGTCCATCGTCACGACGGCGCCGCCCTCGATGAGGACAGTCTGCTCCATATGAATCAGGCGAAGAGAGTTTTTAAAGCGGAGTCTCTTGCCGCGCGATTATCCACGCACGGCGGGCGGGCTGTAAAGGCAAGCAGGCGTAAACCGTGACAAGAGGAAAGCAATTCCTTCTTGTCACGGTTTACGGTTCACACCTGACTTTTGTCTTACTACTCGGCCTCGTCGGTATGGACGGACATGCCGAGCGCCTTCTTCACGTCGGACTGGATGCGGCCGAGCATTTCCGTGTTCTCACGGAGGGTGGTCTTGGAGTTCTCGCGACCTTGGCCGAGCCGCTCGCCGCCGTAGGAGAACCAGGCGCCTGACTTCTCGACGACGCGGTTCGCCACCGCGAGGTCGAGCACGTCGCCCTCGCGCGAGATGCCCTCGCCGTACATGATGTCGAACTCGCACTCGCGGAAGGGCGGCGCGCACTTGTTCTTGACGATCTTGACCTTCGTGCGGTTGCCGACGACGCGGTCGCCATCCTTGATCGCGCCGATGCGGCGGATGTCGAGACGCACGGAGGAGTAGAACTTCAAGGCGCGGCCGCCGGTCGTCGTCTCGGGGCTCCCGAACATGACGCCGATCTTCTCGCGAATCTGGTTGATGAAGATGAGGCAGGTGTTCGTCTGCCCGACGATGGCCGTCAGCTTGCGGAGCGCCTGCGACATCAGGCGCGCCTGTAGGCCGGGAAGGCTGTCGCCCATCTCGCCGTCCAACTCGGCGCGCGGCACGAGCGCCGCGACCGAGTCGATGACGATGACGCCGACGCCGTTCGAGCGCACGAGTGCCTCCGCGATTTCGAGCGCCTGCTCGCCCGAGTCGGGCTGCGAGATAAGCAACTCCTCGATGTTGACGCCGAGTTTGCCGGCGTACTCCGCGTCCATCGCGTGCTCGGCGTCGATGTAGGCGGCCACGTCGCCCGTCTTCTGCGCTTCGGCGACGATGTGGAGCGCGAGCGTCGTCTTACCCGACGACTCCGGCCCGTAGATTTCGATAATGCGACCGCGCGGGATGCCGCCGACGCCGATGGCAGCGTCGAGCGAGAGCGAGGTCGTCGAGATGGCCGGGATGTCGATGACCTCTTTATCGCCGAGGCGCATGATCGAGCCCTTGCCGAATTTCTTTTCGATGTTCGCGAGCGCCGCCTCAACCGCCTTGCCGCGGTCGGCGCCCTGCCTGTCTGCCATAGTTGCTACCACTCTTTCTCGTCCCCTTTTCTCACGCTGTTAAATTTGTGTCCTAAAGCTTAAGACCGGGACAGTCTAACACAGACGGCGCGAGAATGGAACAGTGTTTCACGCTTGCAACAAATATTTTTTCACCCTGGCGGGGATGAAGCCGGAGGCGCGTTTTGAAGCCGGGACAATATACGACAGCCGCCCTTTCAAGTCGAGCCCGAGCTTAGATGCGCGAGAGACGGCTTCAGTGTGGCAGCAGAGAGCGCGCGAAGGCGCCGACCTGTGAGACGAGGTCGGGGCTGCCGGCGTGCTTTTCGATCTCGGAGACGAGCGCGGAGCCGACGACGGCGGCGTCGGCGTAAGCCCACACGTCGGCGACGTGCCCGGGCGTGGAGATGCCGAAGCCGACGGCGACGGGCAGCGCCGTCACGCCGCGCACGCGCTCGACGAGGCGCCGGGCCTCTTCGCTCATCCGGTCGCGCGCGCCCGTGACGCCCGCGCGCGAGACGGCGTAGACGAAGCCGCTGGCGCGCTCGGCGATCATCCGCAGGCGCGCGTCCGAGGTGGTCGGGGCGACGAGGAAAATCTGGTCGAGGCCGCGACCCGTGAGGACGGCGTTGAAGTCGGCCGACTCTTCCGGGACGAGGTCGGTGGCGAGTACGCCGTCCACGCCGACGCGGACGCACTCGTCGGCGAGTCGTTCGAGGCCGAACTGAAGCAGTGGGTTGAAG
>CAXTSK010000075.1:12895-13974 GCA_964246655.1 uncultured Pyrinomonadaceae bacterium | reverse complement strand
GACCTGCAACCCGCGCTGCCCGGTCACGTCGATCCGCACGTGGCGATACAGCCGCGCCACCGCGCGTTCGACCGACTCCAGGCTCGGCCACACGTCCGCGCGGCTATGCGCCGATCCGCGCCGGCCGCCCGCCCGCGCGCGCGCCTCGGCCTCCTCCAGCCTGCCCGCCTGAATGAGCGCCCCGACCTCGCTCAAGGCGGCCGAGTTGTCAACGGCCGGTGCCGCGTCGGCCGGGCGCGGGCGTTGCGCCGGACGCGAAGACCTCTGCGCGACGGCCGCTTGCGCGGCGAACGTGCAGAGGCACGCGACTACTGTTGTGACGGCCGCAACAGTAATCCACGCGCCGAGCCGCGCCGACAAGTTCCCTTTCCCCAAAGTCATCCTGAACACGCGCGCGCGGCTTCAGCGCGAGGCCATCGCGCGTTTGAACTTCTCCTCGTCGCCCGGCGTGACGCCGACCAGCTTGCGCGCGATGGTCTTGCCCGCGAGCTGGCCGTTACCCGCGAGCCTCTCGGAGACGAAGCCGACGCGGACGCGGTAGCCGTCCGAGGTAAGGTCGTCGCGCCACCAGTAGCGTTCGAGCTTGCGGTCGCTCGTGTAGCCGATCTGGTAGCGGTCGTCGTACTTCTTGCCCATGACGAGCCGCCCCTCGGCGGTGTCGCTCGTTCCCGCACCGCCCATCGAGCTTGTCGGAGCGAGGCGCAGGTCTTCGTAGGTCGGCGGCGCGGAGTAGTTGAGGATGACCTCCTTCACCCGCTTGCCCTCGGCAAAGACGATTTGCAACTCGCCCGCCGCGAGCTTCTTATAGATGACGCGTACGTCCTCCCCTTCGTTGCGCTTCGCGTCGGGCCGCTCCTCGCCCGGCTTGCGCTTCGCGTTGACGAAGACGGCTTCGAGCGCGGTCGGCACGTCCATCCCGACGCGCACGCCAAGTATCTCCGCGTCGTGCTCGCCCGGCGCGGCCGCCTGCGCGCCCACGGCCTTGAGCAGGTCGATCTTCAGCGGGCTGAATGCCTGTTCTTGTTCGGTGTAGACGCGAAGGACACCGATCGCCTTCCCCTTATAGCGCATCCCCACCG